>CATZDY010000075.1 GCA_958417755.1 uncultured Peptococcaceae bacterium | reverse complement strand
AGACGAAATCTGCCTGGTATCTTCCACACAATAGACACCATCTTCATCAAAGAGTTTCCAGTACTCATCCAAATGTTCTTTGGTGAGATTTTGCATCCAATCCTTCTGCTCTGCTATGCCTTGGGCGCACCATTCATAACGTAGAGAATAAGTCTTATGCAAGAGGGTATATTCAAACACATAGGCATGTTGGGCGTCATAATGTTTGGCCAATAGCTCCAATACAGCATGAATGGATAAAGCCAGATCATCTGAATGATAAAGTATTTTGAAAACATACTCTGTGATATTGTCTGAAAAGGTTTTTCCCATGTATTTTTTCAGGGGCACTGGGGGTTGTCTTAAATTAAGATTGATTTTAGTCATGCCATCACAGTAAATGGAGTAACGATTTTTCCCCTGATTTTTGGCATGATACAGGGCAATGTCAGCCTTTTCATATAAAGTATTAAAGTGCCGACCGTGTTGAGGGGTCAAAGCAAAGCCCACGGAACAGGATATTTCACATAGCTGATTGCCTGAAGAGTAGGTGGTTTGTAGGGTTTGACAAATCTGGCGGGCCTTTTGTTTAGCCAATGTTTCATCTGGAATATGTTTTAAAAATACCATAAACTCATCGCCTCCCAGGCGACCTACAATATCGTTTTTGCGAAAAATGCTGCTTAATTTTTGTGCCATTTCCGAAAGCACCGCATCACCATACAAATGGCCATAGGTATCATTGAGATGCTTAAAATTATCAATATCCAACATGAATAAGGCGCACAGGGTATTGTTATCTTGCTTTAATGCTTTGTTGATCAAAGCCAAGGTGGTATTGCGGTTAAAAAGTCCGGTTAAGGGATCCTCTTCAGCATTTTTTTTGAGCTCCAATTCTTTCTTTTTCTGCTGGTCAATATTTTTGATATACATAAAAGCACAAATATGGCCTGTGATCTCTGAGGCAATGAGATACGCTGAACTGCGTACCCAAATGACTTGGGCCTCTGCATCCAAAAGGGGATATTCGCCGTGTATCTCCCGCTTGCCTAGACGGTATGTTTCCAAAAGAGCCTCTTTACCCAAAGTATTTCGTACATATTCTTGATAATGAGGATGGATGTTTGTCTCATACTCACCTAGCCATTGGGAATAGGTCTTTGTTTTAGAGACATCCAACATGCCAGGCCATGAGGTATTGATTTGGGTAATCATATCCTGGGTCAAGTTGACTTCAAAGGCGCCCATGGCCTCAAAAATAAGGGAATCCCGGTATTGTCTTTCTTGCCTGTAAAGCTGCTCTAAATTCTTTTCATCCGTAATGTCCTGGGCAATGCCAATGGCTTTGATGGGTTTGTTATTTTCATCAAAAACTGTGGAACACAAGAGTTTAACCCAACGTTGGTGGTTTGTTCTGGTATTGACTTTAATGGTTTGTTGCACCACCTTTTTACCTAGGTGAATGTCCCGGTACAAATTGCGTAAATCCTCTGCTGAATCTTGATGAATGGAACCGGATTGCAGCAAGGAATCCGGGATATTTTCCACAATACCCTTTAACCCATAAATGCTGGAAGTGGCTTTGGTTAACATATCAGATTGGAAAATCGTCCTGGTGGCCAAGTCATATTCCCAAATGGTATTGCGGGTTTGGCTTAAGGCAATCCGAAAGCGCTCTTCACTGATTTTCAATTCCCGCTGTATTTTCACCAATTCAGTGATATCCGTGGATATGCTGATATAGCCTATTTGTTCTCCTTTGAGGCTATACAAACGGGCAAAGGAAATCCGAAAAGCTTGTTCCCCAGGACCATATTGCACAGCAGCAGAATCTCCCCGTTCAAAGCGTTTGAGGCAGCAATCCGGCGTATGACATAGAGGGGTATTAAAAATGGAACAAGGTTTCCCTTGGCAAGCAGAAAGCGTGGTATGGAAATTTTGTTCCGCAGCTTTGTTCATGGAAAGAATCTTTAGATTTTTATCAATGAGCATCAGCGGATTGGGCAGGGACTGAAAAATATGAAGATACTGTTGCAACAAGGTATCGTAGGGGGTGATGTCAGCCAATTCACAACAAAAATGGTTTTCCTTGTTCTGAAGGATAAAATAGCCTTCTCCGTGTAGATAAGCGATTTCTCCATTCTTTTTTTGTACCCTATACTGGAGACAAATAGGTGTTTGCTGAGCTTTTGGGGCAGTGATTGTCTGACAAACCATGGCCACATCATCTGGGTGAATGACAGTGTAAAAGCTATTGCCTTGTTCTTTTAAATCCTGGCGGGTATATCCCAGGAAATTTAAAAACCTGTCACTCATATGCACAATGGTGCATTGGTCATTGGTCATGCATATTTGTTTGCCCAGTAAAATCCTTTCCATTCCAAAGCCACCTCTTTGTCATAAAAAAACGCCTACTATATTACCCTAAATTAGGAATAAAAATAAAAGCATCATATACTCATACTTTAAATTGTACTTTAAAATGATAAACCTTACAAGTTTATCATGGTTTTCTGAACAAGGGGCTGGTGAAAGTAAGGACTAAGAGAAGATTGCTTATTCCCACGTAGCATGAAATATTGAATCCCAGCTCTTCTTGGTCCAATAGTATGATAGAATGAATATAAATTTTGCGTCATATTGGATGTTTTGATAAAAGAGAAATTCCATGGATAGGAATGTTTGCTTTGAGAATGTACGGTACCTATTTTCAGCGATATAAAGTTCCTTTTTTGATTGCCATAACATTGGTCATTTGTGAATCCATCTGCGATCTTTTGGGGCCTACTTTAATGGCTCAAATCATTGATCAAGGGATAGCACAAAATAATATGGATCAAGTATTGTCTTGGGGGGGCAAAATGCTAGTGGTCACAGCCATTGGCGCTGGGTTTGCTATTTTGCGAAATATTTTAGCCAGCAAGGTTTCCCAACGCTTAGGGGCTGATCTGCGTTATGATTTGTTTTCTAAGATTATCCATTTTTCTGAAACAAGTGCGGATAAAATTGAAAGTGGTTCTTTGATTACGCGGATGACCAATGATACTTCCCAGGTGGTTCAATTTGTCAATGGCATGATGCGCATTTTTTTAAAAGCTCCGGTCACTTGTATTGGCAGCATTGTGTTGGCTTCCATCCTGAATATACGGTTAAGCTTGATCATGTATGCAGTGGTGCTGGGGGTGGGGATATGTATTGTGATTAGCATGAAACTGAGTTATCCCCGCTATGCCAGGCTGCAAAAGGCCATGGACCGCGTCAATGTGGTAATCCAGGAATACCTTATCGGCGTACGTTTGGTCAAAGCTTTTGGCACTTATGAGCAGGAAACCAATCGCTTTGGAGCGGCAAACCAGGTTTTAATGAAAAGCGGCATATCTTCTCAGCTTATCATTACCTTGATCGCACCTTTGCTCAATTTGACAGTGGGGCTGGGTACAGTGCTGGTGATATATCTGGGTAGCTATTTATTTACCCAGCATTTGGCTGGTGCTGGGGATGTGGCTGCTTTTACCATTTATATGGCTCAAATTTTGGGCTCCTTGTTGATGATTACCAATGTATTCAATAGCTTTGTGCGAACCAAAGCTTCCACCGCTCGGCTGAAAGAAATATTGGATAGTGCAGAAGATGTAAAAGGCGGAAATATTGTAGGCCGTCTACAGGGAGCCATTTCCTTTGACCAAGTAACCTTTGCTTATCCTGGAAGCAGCGGGGTTCCTGCTTTGAAAAATTTATCCTTTGCCCTTGAGCAAGGGCAAAGTTTGGCTATCATTGGCCCAACGGGCAGTGGAAAGTCCACCATTGCTTGGCTATTATTGCGTTTTTATGAACCCAATGAAGGAAGCATTGTATTGGATGGCCAGGATAGCAGGGATTTGGAAATAAAGGCCATTCGTCAGAACATTGCCTTAGTGCCCCAGAATCCCATGTTGTTTTCTGGCAGCATTGTGGATAATATCAGATGGGGTAACCCCCAAGCTGCGGACAAAGTGATCCAAGCTGTGGTAGAGCAGGCCCAAGCTGGCTTTATTGATCAAATGCCCCAGGGCTATGAAAGCTTATTGGGGAATGCTGGGGTTAATCTTTCTGGGGGGCAAAAACAACGCCTTTCCATTGCCCGGGGATTATTGAAAGATGCTCCTATTTTAATCCTGGATGATGCCACCAGTGCTTTGGATGCCATCACAGAAGCAAAGGTGCGCAAACATTTGGAGCAAAAGAAAGGCCAGTGCACCATCATCACCATTACCCAGCGATGTACCACAGCCATGTTTTCGGACCGTATTTTGGTTCTGGAAAACGGTATGAATGTGGGATTTGGCACCCACAAGGACCTGCTTTCTACTTGTCAGGTTTACCGTGACATCTATCAATCCCAGGTGGAACCCAGTAAGGAGGCGTAAGGGCATGGCGGAGAGAAGCGGACAAATGCAAATGCCTTCTTTTTTTAATGGCCCTGGCGGAGGAAGAGGACGCAACCGGTTTGCTGGGGGGGCAAAACCTAAAAACGCCAAACATACGTTACAACGCATTGTAGAAATTTATCTCCAGTGGGGCAAAAGCATTGGTATTGCCATTTTGTTGACCCTTCTTTCTGTGGGAATTGCTGTGGCCATCCCTTATTTTGTGGGCAAAACTTTAAATACCTTTCAGATAGATACCCATACCATTGATATGGAGCTTTTGCCTTGGTTATTATTGGTTATTCTGTGTTTATATATCACAAATTGGCTGGTAAGTACCATCAATGGCGTGATTATGCTGCGGGTATCCCAAAGGCTGGTCTATACCTTGCGTTCCTCCTTTTTTGCTCAGATGCAACAGCTTCCCCTATCCTTTTATGATACCCGTTCCCATGGAGACACCATGAGTCGGTTGACCAATGATGTGGACAACATTAGTTCCACCATTGCCCAGGCCACCAATCAGCTGATTTCCGGTACCTTAACCATTACCAGCTCTTTGGTGGTGATGGTTGTGCTCAACAGACCTTTGACTTTGGTAGTGCTTTTGTGCATTCCTTTGGTGGTAATGCTCACTCGGTTCATTGCATCCCGCAGTCGGGCCTATTTTTTAGCCCAACAGCGCAGTTTAGGTTTGTTAAACGGCCTGATTGAAGAGGATATCCAGGGCTTAAAAATGGTCAAAGCCTTTGGCCGCCAAGAAGAGGTATTGCGGCAATTTGCTGTTACCAATGAGCAGCTTTATCAGAACAGTCGCAAGGCCCAAACCTGGTCTGGTTTTATGATGCCCTTGATGAATGTGATCAATAATTTGATTTTTACCTTGGTAGCCCTTACAGGGGGGATATTGGCCGTGGGTTATGGCTTGACCGTGGGTACGGTGGTTAGTTTTTTGAGCTATTCCAAACAATTTTCCCACTCCCTTAACTCCATTGCCGGGATGTTTAATACCATACAATCCGCTTTGGCAGGGGCTGAACGGGTATTTGAAATTTTGGATCAGCAAAAAGAGCCAGCAGACATGCCAGAAGCAGTGGAATTGAATAATCCGAAAGGGGAAGTGGTATTTGAAGATGTTTGTTTTGCCTATACCCCCCATACCTCAGTGTTAAAACAGGTGAGCTTTGCAGTAAAGCCTGGGGAAACCATTGCTTTGGTAGGAGAAACCGGAGCAGGGAAGACCACCATTGTGAATTTGTTGACCCGGTTTTATGATGCTGACAGCGGCAGCATCCGTATTGATGGCATTGATATTCGGCAGATCAAACGCCATAGTTTGCGGCAATGCTTTTCTGTGGTCTTGCAAGATACTTGTTTGTTTACAGGAACCATACTGGACAACATTCGTTATGCCAAACCCCAGGCAACGAATGAACAAGTTTTTGCTGCCGCCAAATTGGCCCATGCCCACGGCTTCATTGAAAAACTACCCCAGGGCTATCAGACCAAAGTATCGGGCAGTACGGACAATCTCAGCCAGGGCCAGCGTCAGCTTTTGGCTATAGCTCGGGCTGTGCTCAATGATAGTCCTATTCTTATTTTAGATGAAGCCACCAGTTCTGTGGATACTAAAACAGAAAAGGAAATCCAGCGGGCTATGCTTCAATTGATGCAAAATCACACCAGTTTTTTGATTGCCCACCGCCTTTCCACCATCCGGGATGCGGATCGCATTCTGGTGATTGGGGAGGGCCAGATTTTGGAACAAGGCAACCATGAAACCCTGATGGCTGCCCAAGGCATGTATTACAATATGGTGAAAAGCCAAATGGGAGAACTGCCCCAAACAGAATTGCCAGCCTAACGGGATATGGCAAATCTATTTCCTGGCCTTGGCTGACACTGGCAATTTTATTTTGTAGTAAAGTTTGTGGCAGTAGAGGAAAGTGAGGATAGGGATGATAACAGTGACAAGGAGGCAAAAAAGAAACCAACAAGCAGTCACTACCAAAGGGATGAAACTTTATTTCCAGCTTGGTCCCAAGTATTGCCATACCACCAGTAATAAACTGCCCACCAAATAACAGATAATATCCAGGAAACTGAAGGAGGTACCTAAAACAACACAAGCTAAGATGTTGTTTTCTAGGTGCAAGAGTTGCACAAGATGAAAGTATTGACTGATTTCCACCATAACAGCGAATAAAAAAAGATACAAAGGGAGCAATTTGGGGGTCTTGGCCAGGAGCATTTTGCAAAAGCAGTATAACAACAAAATCACCAGTACATCGCCCCCAAAGGGACGTATCAAGTTGTCGTGGACAAACAAAGCAATCACTACTTCAAAGCAAAATATGATGGCAAAGCTAAGGCCATACAGTGGATGAAAAGTCATTGGAGAAAACTCCTTATATATCTAAGTTTTTGTAGATAATAAAAATAACATAAAGGTAACATAAATCCAATAGACTATCATTCATTTAGAAAAATTTTTGCATAGCCTTGTTTTTGTTCCTTGACAATTTAGAAACTGCCAGGAAAAAAAGGTTTCAGGACAAACCTATGGATGGAGAAAAAACCAACCAACAGGAGCCAATGGGGATGATGTTTCATTTTGATTTTCCACAAGGTATTCGCTTGCTTTTGCTATTCATTTTTCTTATTCTATTGTTTCTTTTTGGAGCTGCCATTCTTGAACGCTGTCATATTGGGACCACCAAAATCCGCAATCCAAAACCATTGGGGGCAGTATTGGTGGTATTGATGGTGTTCTTATGCATGGCTTTGTGGGATTGGATTGGCCAATCCGGTTTTTGATTTTCCTTTTGTTGCATATGGATGGCCCAAAAATTGTTCTCTCCATGATATAAGCTAAAAAGCTTATCCCCCGCCTTTTTTAACGAAAGCGAGGGATAAAGGAAGTGATGGATATGGTAGCAATTTATAAGGTCAATCTCATTGAAAGTCAGCAGGAAGTTCCACAATCAAGGGGCCTTCTGAACCTGGGGCAATCTCGTATTCATCAAAGCAAATGGAAATCCGTCCCTCTTCATCTAGGAAAAAGTTCTGATCCGGTTTGATGATAGTAAACTCTTCCTCAAAATAGAGCACCCCTCGCTGATCCAACTGTTTCTTTACTTCAGCCGTTATTTTTTCCCTATAATCCGGCGTATTGGGGAAAAAGTCCTTTAGCCCAAGGGCTTGATTTGTCTTTTTGTCAATGGTGTAACACTTGTAACTGGTGGAGGAAGATCCTGCAGCTTCAAAATATTCAATGACAAAGGAAAGATATTGGTCATTGTCGCATTTCACCTCATATGAGGAAGATAAAGCCAGGTGGGTTGTATCCTTTTGTAAATAGCGGTTGATGATTTCCTGGGATGTTTTGGCGATCTCCGCATTGATTGCTGGATCTGTTCCTTCCAAATGGGGTGTTTTGACATCAATGCTTTTATCCGGCTGTTCTTCTTTAAATTCCGTAAAGCTAACGATTTGCACCACATTTCCTAATACAGGGATATCTTTCATGGTATTGGCCAAAGCTTGGTTCGTGTTGCTAATCACTGTAATGCCTAGTAAGAGCACAGCAGCAGAGGAAGCTGTATATTTCAAAACAGAAGTCAAACGTCTATGCATTCTTGCTTTTTGAATGGTCTTTTTTGTCATGCGGTCCAAGTCCTTGGGGATTTCGATGTTGTGAAAATCATCTTTCAATTTATCAAATTCATTCATACCAAAGAACCCTCCTTTTGATACGTGATTTTCAATTTATCCAAGGCATTGTATAATCTTGATTTAATGGTATTGAGGTTATCCCCTGTGATGGAAGCAATTTCCTGTAAATCCAGGTCCTCGTAAAAGCGAAGCATAATAATGGTTTTTTGCTTAAAAGGCAAGGCATCAATGGCCTTTTGTAAATCCATGTCCTGATAAAAATCAACGGCCTCTTGTTCTGGCAAATCATTGATATCCATGGGAATGACCTTTTTATGTTTTCTTAAGAAATCCAGGGCAGTATTCACCACAATGCGGTAGGCCCAGGTTTTGATGGATTCCTTGTTTTTTAAGGTATTGGATTTGGTCAGCATTTTAAAGATAGCGTCCTGGACAATATCCATGGCGTCATCTGCTTGTTTCACATACCCGTAGGCTATGCGGTATAATTTATCATTGTTTTCTAGAATATATTGTTCAATGGTATGTATCATGTGCTTTATGGCCCCCTTTCTATTGTTAAGACGTTGGGGATCTATGAAAAAGTTTATTTTTTACCACTTATTTTTGAAAATGCCGTACTCCAAGGGATTACCAAAAAAGAAGGCGGAGGAACAGTTATCATTGCAGATGATGAAATAGAGGAGGCTTTCATCATCACAGTGTCTAATGATGGTGAAGAAGTGAGTCTGCTTATCAACAGGAAGGCAGGACCCATGTGGGGCTGAAAAATGTGGCAGAAAGAGTGAAGTCTATGGGTGGTGGGCAGCTTCAGGTGGAGAGCCTACCGGGCAAGGGGACGCGGGTAACCATTGCAATTCCCAAAGAAGGGAGCCCCCAAGGCGGTTATAGCACAGATGATAAGCCGCTTTCCTGTAAAGGGCTGAGGTGCAGGATTTCTCTAAATTCCCAGGAAGCAATCCATGGGTTTATGAAAAGACTACATGGATGGATAGTTTTGAAATGAATGGCATGAGAAGCCTTAAAGCACGGTAACAAAACAGGAGAGGGTAGCAGAAACAAATAAAAGGGAGCCCAAGACATGACGGATGCCCCCTTTTGTTTGTCTTGGTATGCTGGCGACTTGCAATACCATCTTGATTTGCTATAATCCAACCAAGGTGTTTTTGAGAAAAACGTGAACCCAGTGTTCTTCTATTTTTCCAGCCCAAGGCTTTCATGAATTTAACTATTAGAGACCATTCGATGATGTTTATGGGGCTATCCAGTACATCAATTGTATTTTTCTCTGCTTATCATGAACGAATTCTTTTTTCTTGGCTATGCATCTTAACAGGTTAATTCCTCTACCCCTGTTTCTGTAATGAGCACAGTGCTTTCCCATTGAGCGGATAATTTCCCGTCCTTGGTATAGATTGTCCAGCCATTTTTTTCATCTGTTCTAATCTGATAGGTGCCTTGGTTGATCATGGGTTCTATGGTAAAGACCATACCTGGCACCAAAAGCATATCCGTCCCTTTTTTGGATACATGGCTGATAAAAGGCACTTCATGAAAAGCCAGGCCAATGCCATGTCCGCCAAAATCCCGCACCACAGAATATCCTTCTGCCTCAGCATGGGTCGTGATAGCCTCTCCGGCATCTCCTAAAAAGCCCCAAGGTTTCAAAACCTCCACTCCCTTTTGCCGACATTCTTGGGCTACTTTGACCAGGTTTTGGGCTTTGGCATCTACATTGCCCAATAAAAACATTCTGGAAGCATCGGCATAATAACCATCTAACATGGTGGTAACATCCACATTCAGAATATCCCCGCTTTTGAGCCTGACCCCAGAGCTAGGAATGCCATGGCAAACTTCGTGATTTAAGGAAGTGCAAACGCTTTTGGGAAAGCCCTTGTAATGTAAAGGGGCAGGGATACCACCCTTTTCCCGGGTAAATGTATCCACCATTTGATGGATTTCTTCTGTAGTCATACCCAGGGCAATGTGTTGGGCCACATGGTCCAGTACAGCGGTATTCAAGGTGGCACATTGCTTGATTTTTTCTATTTGTTCCGGGGTTTTCAGAATATGCCGGGGAGGAACATGATGGCCTGCTTGGGCATAAAAATGGATTTTTTCATCCAATTCCATGTGACATTTCTTATACTTTTTTCCACTACCGCACCAACAACAATCATTGCGATTCAATTTCATGGTTTTCTACCTTCTTTATTCATCAGTACCCTTTGTTGTTTTGAGAAACCAGGGTGATTTTATCATTTAGTATATCATAGAATGACAGCTGGTTGGATATCTAGGTTTCCTAGATGATTGTTTTAGGCAAAACTTTGTAATCTAAAATAGTATCATACCATGGAAACATTGAAATCATTCCCTGGTTTTAGTCTGATGGTGTCAAAAGGAATGCCAATGCCATACTATGTATCATGACTATCCTAGGGACTTTTCATGGGCAATAGTTAGTCTAGGCTAAGATTGCAAAGGCTTGTATGGGAATACTAAAAAATCAGTTTTGTTCTTAGGAAATGGTACATGAGAGCAGAGAGTTAGGTGGGTGCGCATATGGGAAAAAGTGAGCAGAAAAAAATCTGGCCAGGATTTATCTCTTTGTATGATTTACCCGTGGGTTGCAAAGCAAGGGTTTGTGATAACCAAGCGGAAGGAGAAATCAAACGAAGGATGCTGGACATTGGCTTGGTAACAGACACATGGGTTGAGGCTTTGCGGGTGAGTCCTGTGGGGGATCCCAAGGCCTTTCGCATACGGGGCGCTGTGATTGCGCTGCGTAAGGAAGATGCGAGCAAAATTCGGGTGTCCTATCAATAAAAGATGAGGAGGGGTATAGTAAAATGGGTGGATTGTATCAAGCGTGTGGTGAGGGAGGAAAACATGCAGATTATGTGGTGGCTTTGGCCGGTAATCCCAATACGGGGAAAAGCACTTTGTTCAATGCCCTTACAGGGCTAAATCAACATACAGGGAATTGGCCCGGCAAAACAGTGTTGCGGGCTGAAGGGATTTATGTATATCATGGCAAGCGATATCGGGTGGTGGATTTACCTGGCACTTATTCTTTGCTGGCCCACTCTCCGGAAGAAGAAGTGGCCCGGGATTATCTTTGTTTTGCCCAGCCCCAGGTGGCAGTGGCAGTGGTGGATGCCACTTGTTTGGAAAGGAATCTCAACCTCGTGTTACAGCTCTTGGAAATTACTTCCCGGGTGGTGGTTTGTGTCAATCTTTTGGATGAAGCCAAGCGCAAAAAATTGCGGGTAGATATTCCTTTGTTGGCAAAACAATTGGGGGTTCCTGTGGTGGGTATTACAGCCCGGGAAAAACAAGGACTTGATGTATTGTTGGAGCAAATCGAACAAATGGCTTTGGGAAAAATCGTAACCCATCCCTATACAGTGCATTATAGTGAAGAAATAGAGACCTCCATCCAACGCATTGAACCGCAAATTCGCCAATTGGTTGGGGAAAAGGCCAATAGCCGGTGGCTGGCTTTGCGTCTGCTGGAAGGGGATATTGCTGTGATTCATTCGTTTGCCCAATGGTTGGGACAGGAAGAAAGGGTGTTGTATCCACTGGGAGGAGAGATTTTAGCATGAGATCTTGCACTACAGTGGATGGATTGAAACAAATTGCTGCAGAAGTGGCGGGGAAGGGCAAGAGAAACCTTGTCACCAATGATGTGATTGTGAAAAGTATCTATGGTGCAGCGGAAAACATTGCTTCATCCGTGGTAAGCAAGGAAGGGTATCCCAAGGATTGGGATACTCGTTTGGACGATATTTTTACTTCCAAATTGTTCGGATTTCCTTCCATGGCTTTTCTTTTAGGCCTTATTTTTTGGATTACCATTGTGGGGGCTAACGTACCCTCAGAGCTTTTGGCCACATTTTTCACTTGGGGCCAAGGGCAACTAACAACATTGTGCCAATGGCTGGGGGCCCCTGTCTGGGTTCATGGTTTTTTTGTAGAAGGGATTTATCTCTGTTTGACCTGGGTCATTGCTGTGATGCTGCCCCCCATGGCTATCTTTTTTCCTTGTTTTGCTTTGCTAGAGGATTTGGGGTATTTGCCCCGGGTTGCCTTTAACCTGGATCGTTTATTTAAAAAGGCTGGCGTACACGGGAAGCAGGCCCTTACTATGAGTATGGGATTTGGTTGTAATGCTGCTGGGGTGATTGCTTGCCGGATCATTGAATCCCCTCGGGAACGGTTGATTGCCATGTTGACCAATGTGTTTGTGCCTTGTAACGGAAGATTTGCACAACCAGCCAAAGAGAAATAAAGGGCTTGTCCCTGTGCTAGGAAGAGGAAACAAGCATTCACCTTAAAACTTCCTGGTACTGACTGTACGGATAAGCTAAATTCCTATCGAGAAAAGCTGAAGCTAAACCAGCATTGAAAGTAAATCCTTTCCACACTAACACGTCCATATCCTCTTGTCCATCTTCACTTTCTTTGTGCACAAGGCCTTACCCTACAGTATCACTGTTTTTAAGCCCCTTTGAACTCAGGAAAATAACAAATACTTATTTATAGTGAGTTCAACTTTTCTTTAATTGACACGTAGTGTTGGGGCATATCCTCTTCAGACATATTTTCCACAAATTGCGTTGTGCCATCCTGTTGTGCTGTTTCATAAAACCAGCATTTGTAATCTAAAATCTCTAAAATCTCCTGTAATTTACGTATTTGTTTTTGCACATCTTCCCGTTTTCTTTGGAACAATGCCAGCCGTTCATCAATTGTTTCATCACCCCTGGCGCACATATCAGTGAACTG
>CATZDY010000074.1 GCA_958417755.1 uncultured Peptococcaceae bacterium | reverse complement strand
GTACACACCACTTTTTCCGCAGATGGTACCAGTACTATGGCTGATTTATGTACAAAAGCCATTGAAAAAGGATTTACCCATATTACCTTTACGGATCATGTGGAACATAATCAAGCGGACGAAGGATATGGAATCTTCCATTATGATATATATTCCCAAGAAATTGAGCGGGTACGCAGGCAGTATAAGAATAAAATCAAAATTTTAAAAGGCATTGAATTTAGCGAGCCCCATTGTTATCCTTTGGCCTTGCAAGCACTGACTGGACAACAGGATTTGGATGTGGTCATCGGAGGCATTCACTATATCAAGGACTTAGGTTGCCATTATTTTGATCCTCAGTATAAAGAATATCAACATATAGTCCAGGGCTATGATAATAGAAGATTTTTTGAGGAATATTATGAAGAGTTGTTACAAACAGTGAAACTTGGCGGTTTTGATGTTTTGGCCCATTTTGATAATCCCAAACGATATGTAAAAGAGTCTTTTGTAGATATGCCTGTTATTGATGAAATCATTGGGGAAATGATTCACCAAGATATTGCTTTAGAAATCAACACTTCTCCTTATCGAAAGGGTTTTGCTGAAACAGCCCCGGGGATTGATATTCTGCAAAAATATGTCAAAGCTGGGGGTAAAAAAATAACCATTGGCTCTGATGCTCATCAAAGCGGTGAAATAGGAGCGGACTTTGGTTATGCGTTACAGTTGTTAGAAAATCTACCAGTAACCATTGGTCTATTTATAAGGCGGCAATTTGTTCCCATTAAAATGAATCAATAAATAAGTATTGGATTTTATGAAAAGTTGTTTGTAAGATATAATTTGTAAGTTAGAAAGAAATGGCATGATAAAAATCTTATGTATATAGAGAAAAAGTCAGTAAAACCTTGGTTGTTATAAAGAAGTATTTCTTATGACAACCAAGGTTTATTTTTTAAAAAATTGTTTTATATCAACATGTTTTGATTAGATAAGTATTTTATTCCTATGTTTTTTGATTTTGTCTTTAGAATAAGCCTATACAAGCACTAATATTCCCATTCAAAGGTTTCCACCTCTGGTTGGCTGATCAAGGCTTCCCTTATGATGGCAGCAATTTCCTGTAACCGTTCCGGGGTTTTGGCTTCACAACGGGTTACCAAAACCGGTTGGGTGTTGGAGGCTCGAATAAGACCCCAACCATCCCCAAAGAGTACCCGTACCCCGTCCACATCAATGACTTTTCCTTTGGTTTTAAAATGCTCTTGCAACCGCTCTACCACGGCAAATTTTACTTCATCCGGACAAGCCACTCTATTTTCAGCAGTGGCATAATAATGAGGCAATTTTTGAACCATATCTGATAAAGGACAGTCTTTTTGAACCAACATGCGTAATAATCTGCCACTGGCGTAAAAAGCGTCATCATAGCCAAAGTATTCATCTGCAAAAAACATGTGACCTGACATTTCCCCTGTAAAGGGAGCGTTTAGCTCTTTCATTTTTGCTTTGATAAGGGAATGTCCAGTTTTATAGAAAACAGGTTGGCCTCCTAATCTGGTTACCTCATCCACCAAAGCCTGGGAACATTTTACCTCAATAATGGCTGGGGCATGGGGATGTTTTTCCAAAATCTCCGGCCACATGAGAGCCATATACTGGTCGCCCCAGATGACTTCCCCTGTATTATCCACAATGCCAATGCGATCCGCATCACCATCATAGGCGATTCCCAAATCCGCTTTTTCTTTGAGAACTGTTTGGATTAAATCCACTAGATTTTTTCTTTTCACCGGATCAGGATGGTGGTTAGGAAAAGAGGGATCTGGTTCACAGTAGAGGGGAACCACTTGGCAGCCCCATGCTGTGAGAATATCCACAGCAAAGTAAGAAGCCGTGCCATTGCCACAATCCACCACTACTTTGGGGGTTTTGTTGTGCAAGTTAATTTTTTCTTTTAACATTTCTTTGTAAGCAGGAATGGGATCCCAAGTGCTGTGGGTGCCTTGTCCCTTGGTAAAGACATTCTTTTCAATCAGACGACGCAGATCTTGGATTTCCTCTCCATAAATCGTGGCTGCACCTAAGGCTAACTTCAAGCCATTGTCCTCAGCCGGATTGTGGCTACCAGTGATCATAACCCCTGCCTCTGTGTCGCTTTTTACCCTGGCATAATAGAAAATAGGGGTTGCCACAATTCCCAAATCAATGACTTGGCAGCCTGTGGATAATAACCCTTCTGTAAGAGCTTTGTTGATTCTGGGGGAACTTTGGCGGTTATCCATGCCAATCAAGACTTTTTGTAAGCCTTTCTGGAGTACAGTGGTTCCAAAGGCTTTCCCAATGAAGACAATGATTTCATCAGTTAAATCGCGATCCGCTTTTCCTCGGATGTCATATTCTCTAAAAATCGTGGGATTTATCATTATATCCTCCCTTTGATATATAATCTATTCCATTCCTTACCAATACTATAAATACGCCATGAACAATTTGAATCCTGCCAATTGGATCTTTTTCAAGTGCTGTCCAAAATATTTTTTGGCAGGGAGAAACAATCTATACATGAAAAGCATATAAAGTGAAGAATTTTTTGTTTGCTCTTGTCGTCAATCTTGGTTTTCCAGTGAATATGTTTGGTAAGATAAAAATGAAGGTCAATTGTTATGATAGAATAACTTAGTATAGAAAATTATTAGCCTAATCTATTATTTTAAGGAAGAATGATTGGAAAACATAGCAAGTTAAATTTTTTTGTTAAAAAACACAATCTTGATCTTAAATAAATGATTCCAATAGAAATGGGGAAAAAGGATGATTGCAGATTTACATGTTCATACAGACTTTTCCGACGGAGCTGACGCTCCCCTTGCTGTGGTACAACAGGCCAAGGCAATGGGTTTAACCGCTTTGGCTATTTCAGACCATGATACTGTGGAAGGGCTCCCTGAGGGACTAGAAGCTGGGATGACTTACCAGGTAGAGGTCATTCCAGCCATTGAATTTGGCACCCGGGTGGGGGCTAAGGATGTACATATATTGGGGTATTTTGTGGATATAAAGAATCCTGAATTGGTTGCAAAATTAACTTTATTTCGGCAAAAACGAATCGAGAGAATGCGTAAAATGGTCAATACATTACACCGATTAGGCGTATCTGTAGATAACAAACGAGTACTGGAACTGGCAGGAAGAGGATCTGTGGGCCGACCCCATTTGGCTAAGGCTATGCTTGAAGCTGGTATTGTGGCAACCATGGGGGAAGCTTTTGATAAATACATTGGCAATAGCAAACCTGCTTTTGAACCACGATATCCCTATACTCCAGAGGAAGCCGTTGGTTTGATTCGCCGGGCAGGTGGTGTAGCTGTATTTGCCCATCCGGGATTGGCTGGATGCAACCATATTATCCAACGGCTGGTGGATATAGGTTTACAGGGCTTGGAAGTGTATCATCCCAGCCATCAGCCTTCTGTTCGAATGCATTATTTACAATTGTGTCAGCAGTATGGATTGTTGGCAACAGGGGGTTCTGATTATCATGGCCACCATCGGGAGTTTGTTCCTTTAGGCGCAGAAACGGTGGATTATCAAGTGGTAATGGCAATGAAAGCCATAGCAGGAATAAAAAATGGAAAAAAAGAGGATGGCTAGCTAGACACCGGGTTTTGTTTGCAAAATAAGTATGAAATATTGGGGAAATGTCTAACCTAGATTTTAAATGCATATAGTATTCCTATACATGGTTTCTAGGGGTGATTAAGAATTGAAATATGAACGGGAAGACTTATATTGGCGGAATAGAGTACGGGAACTGGAAGAAAAAGTAGAGCAGCTTCGTCTTAGTAGAAGAGTATTAATGAATTTAATTGAAAAGATTGAAAAGGATAGAGATAGCCTGAGCATGCGTTTAGAAAAAGAAAATAAAAGATTACATCATATGAATTATCGTTACGCCCGTTGGTTGCTCAATAAAAATAGTCAGATTGTGGAGTTGCAAGCAAAATTAACAGATAAAATGAAACAAGGCTCTATAAATTGTTGAATTATCCACAAAGATATGCACATGATGGGGATATTTCATGTAGTATGTCCTTTTTTTATAGGTATCATTTTGTTTGATTTTATAAAATATTAAGTGAAATTGTTATGTTTAGGTATTTTATTTAACAAATTGCATATTTCTTGTCGAAATGCCTAGGATAATGACTAAGTTTATAGTCAAGGAAAAATGAATGAAATTCATGAAAAAATACATGTAAATAAAGGCAAGAAAATATGATTGCATGTACATGGTTTTTTATGGAAAATAGGACGTGAAATTTTACACTTTTGGTTAGTTTTTTTTTGTGCTAGAAGGAATTTAAGTTCGTATCGTAGAAACATGCAAGCAGTGTTTTTCTCGGGTACCAAAGGGTTTAAAGGGGGAATCAGGTTGAAGTCCTGAGCGGTCTCCGCCACTGTAAGCAGGCGTGTCAATTGTCTGTAAAGCCAGAACACCTGCCTGGGAAAGCCAATTACCTTCACGGGAGTATGAAGGGAGGGCTCTTTTAGGCTGAGGAGATAACTCCGGTCCCAAAAGGCCGGGGTTTTATTGTTTTTAGATGGTTTGTTGGGATTACAGGTTATAAAGGTGGGGAAGGACAATTGGAAAAGGATAAGTTTGTTCTTGTTTTGGGTGGTGCCCGTAGTGGTAAAAGTGAGTTCGCGGAGCAATTGGTTTCAGAGGCTCCAGGACCTATTACCTATGTGGCTACTGCTGCAGTGGGGGATGAAGAAATGCGCCAGCGCATTGACATCCATCGCCAAAGGCGCCCTGCGTCTTGGCGAACAGTGGAAGAAACCCATTGGTTACCCGAGGTATTGGATCGCTATGGCAGGGAACCTGGTACTATTTTAATTGATTGTATGACCGTTTGGACGACGAATTTGCTCCTGGACGAAAGCCTGCCCCACGAGGGTGCCAGTGATATGGAAAAGGAACAATTTATTTTGCAACAAGCGAAATTTTTGGCCCAACAAGCTATTGCTTGTACATCTAAGGTGGTCGTGGTGGCCAATGAAGTGGGACTTGGCGTGGTTCCGCCCTATCCTTTGGGGAGATTATTTCGGGATGTTGCTGGTAGGGTAAATCGCTGTTTAGCGGAAAAGGCGGATCAGGTCTATTTTGTAGTGGCTGGGTTGGCTGTGGATGTAAAGGCAATGGCTGTGAACAAAGGCTAAACAATAAAATATAGAGATAATAGGGAACAGCAAAAGGGAAAGTAGGGGAGGATGTTTATGACCGCAAAAACAATTATGGTGCAAGGTACGGCTTCCCATGTGGGGAAAAGTGTATTGGTAGCAGCCCTTTGTAGGATTTTTTATCGTGATGGGTATCGAGTGGCTCCTTATAAATCCCAGAACATGGCTCTCAATTCTTTTGTCACCAGAGACGGGGGAGAAATGGGAAGGGCTCAAGTGGTTCAGGCAGAAGCTGCTGGCCAAGAACCCAATGTGGATATGAATCCCATTTTATTAAAGCCCACAGGACAAGCTTCTTCCCAAGTGATTGTTTTGGGAAAACCCATTGGCAATAAAAGCGCCCAAGATTATCATGTGGAATATAGCCAACATGTTTGGAAAGTAGCTTGTGAAGCTTTGGATCGTTTGCGGTCAGAAAATGACATTGTGGTCATTGAAGGAGCCGGAAGTCCGGCAGAAGTGAATTTGCAAGAAACAGAAATCGTGAATATGAAAGTAGCCAGACAGGCTGATGCCCCAGTATTATTGGTGGCGGATATTGATAAAGGGGGCGCCTTAGCCTCTGTGGTGGGAACTTTGGAACTCATTGATCCAGAGGATCGGGATCGGGTAGCTGGTATTCTCATCAATAAATTTCGAGGGGATTTAAGGTTATTCCAACCTGCCATTGATTTTTTGGAGGAAAAAATCTCTAAGCCAGTGTTAGGAGTTGTTCCCTATTTTCAAGGATTTCGTTTGCAAGAGGAGGATTCTGTTTCTGAGGAAACCATGAAAACTTCTTCTTCCAATGAAAAGAAAGATATTGAAATTGCTGTGATTTATTTGCCTCATTTATCTAATTTTACTGATTTTGATCCCTTGGAAGATGAACCTGATGTTCTTTTGCGCTATGTAGGAAGAGGTACGCCTTTGGGCAATCCGGATTTAATCATTGTGCCAGGGAGTAAAAATACCATTGAGGATTTGGCCCATATCCGAAAAACTGGATTAGCGGATGAAATTTGTGCTTTATCCCAAAAAGGAGTACCTGTTATTGGTATTTGTGGCGGATATCAAATTTTAGGAAAAGAATTACATGATCCCTTGCATACTGAATCAAAAATTTCCTGTTTACAAGGTCTGGGTTTGCTGAATGTAGTGACCACTTTTGCCCAAGAAAAGGTAACCACCCAAGTGGAGGCAAAGGTATGCGGGACTGAATTGATGGGCAAAGATGTTGTGGGAGCAATGGTTGCAGGATATGAAATCCATATGGGGATTTCTCAATTGGGTGAAGGGGTTGTCCCAGCTTTTGAGATAGTCCGTCGTTTGGGAGAAAGCGTTAATTTTTATGATGGTGCTGTGCGGGAAGACGGGCTGGTGTGGGGCACTTATATCCATGGTGTTTTTGATGAAGTATCCTTCCGCCGTGCTTTGATTAATTCTTTACGGGTGAAAAAAGGATTAGCGCCTCTGTCTGAAAAGGCTTCCCTTTCCGCTTGGGAACAGAGACAAAGGGATTATGACCGTTTGGGTGAAACAGTGCGAGGTAGCTTGGATATGGAAAAACTATATGCTTTGTTGGGCTTATGTCCCGGTAAATCATCCTAGGCGGTGGCAGTATGTATGCTTGTTTAGCGGTTTTTCTGGCCTATTGTATTGACCGGGTAGTGGGTGATCCGCCTCGGATGCCTCATCCCATTATTTATATTGGACGATATATCGCCTGGTTAGAAAAAATTTTACAACGTCCTGACAAAACGCCTAGAAAACAATTTTGGTTAGGGACTTTCCTTGCTGTGGTGGTGGTGGTATCCGCCTTTGCGGCAACCTATTTGCTTTTATGGTTGCTTTCGCTCATCCACCCTGTGCTAGCATTCATTGTTGAAATATGGCTCATTTCCACCACCTTGGCTTCCAAGGGCTTGGCCCAAGCCGCGGAAGATGTATTAAAGCCCCTAAGGGATGGAAATTTACCTTTGGCGCAACAGATGGTAGGACGAATAGTGGGTAGGGACACGGATTGCATGGATCAACAAAATGTGGTTCGGGCTACAGTGGAAACTGTGGCGGAAAATATTGTGGATGGCGTGGTTTCCCCTCTTTTTTATGCTTTGATAGGAGGAGCCCCCTTGGCCATGGCTTATAAAGCAGTGAATACCTTGGATTCCATGGTAGGGTATAGGGATCAAAAGTATTTATATTTTGGAAGATTTTCTGCTCGTTTGGATGATGTGGCCAATTTTATCCCTGCCCGTATCACAGGGGTAGCTTTGTTGTTCGCTGCTTGGCTTACAGGGCGCAATGCCCGCCGTGCTCTGTCCACCATGCGAAGGGATGCACCTAAACATCCCAGTCCTAATAGCGGCATTCCGGAATCCGCTGTGGCTGGTTGTTTGGGCATTCGTTTGGGTGGATTGAATGTTTACAAGGGAGTGGAATCCTTTCGCGAATACATGGGGGATCCCCTTTATCCTTTACAGACAGTTCATGTGCGAGCTACGGTGGATTTGATGTATTATGCTAGTTTTATTGTTTTGCTAGCAGGAGTATTCATCCATTATCTTTGTTATATAATATGGTAAAAAACATGAAGCAATCATATGGCTGTAAAGCAAGGGAAGGAGTGATTGAGATGGGACTGTATCCTCGGTTGGTCATTGGCGGAGTCCATAGTGGGGTGGGAAAGACGACAATTGCCACAGCAATTATGGCAGCCTTGACGAGACAAGGGTTAAAAGTACAGCCTTTTAAAGTGGGGCCAGATTATATTGATCCAGGGTATCATTCAGCAGCCACTGGAAGAAAATGCCGTAATCTGGATGCCTGGTTTATGGATGAAGACAGAATACGGGAAGCTTTTATCCGTTCAGCTACTGGTGCAGATGTGTCTATTATTGAAGGGGTTATGGGCTTATATGATGGTCGGGATGCAGGGCAAGAAGGTTCTACTGCCCAGGTGGCCAAGATTTTACAAGCACCGGTGTTGCTCATAGTGAATGCAGGATCCATGGCTGGTAGTGCTGCGGCTTTGGTCCATGGATACCGTACCTTTGATCCAGAGGTAAATGTGGCTGGTGTTTTTTTAAACAAAGTGGGAAGTCCCCGTCACCTGGATTTATTGCGGCGTGCCATTGAAGGATCTTGTGGTATTCCGGTATTGGGATATGCCGGGCGTTGGGCTGGGCTTGATTTGCCTGAAAGACATTTAGGGTTATTGCCTACTTCAGAAAAAGAAAATGTCAAAGGTTTGATAGGGCAAATGGCTGATAGAATTCAAGAAGGCATGAATATAAATGATCTTTTAACTTTATCCCAAAAAGCTCCTTCTTTAACTACGCCCTCATTATTTTGTTTTCCTTCTTGTCCCAAAAGCCCAAAAGTACGTTTAGGGGTTATCCTTGATGATGCCTTTCATTTTTATTACCAAGATGGACTGGATTTATTGAATACCATGGGAGCGGAGTTGGTTTATTGTTCTGCTTTACAGGGGGATTTTCCTGAAGATTTAGATGGTTTATACATTGGTGGGGGATTTCCGGAGATGTTTGCCAACAAAATAGCTGCCAACCAAGTATTCATCAAGGGCTTGCGTAAAGCTTGGGCCAAGGGAATGCCTATTTATGCTGAGTGCGGAGGATTGATGTATTTATCCCAAGGGGTTACGGATTTTGAAGGTAACCATCATAAAATGGCAGGTATTATTCCTGGCCAATGCTGCATGGAGAAGAAACGGATGGCGTTAGGGTATGTAACAGCAGTGGTTTTAGAAGACAATGTATTGGCTTCCAAAGGGGATCAATTGAAAGGCCATGAATTCCACTATTCCAGCTTTCAACTTGATAAAGATGAGCCAAGGGCCTATCGTTTGGTGAAAGAAGGGGTGAGTGGCCATACTGTGGACGGATATGTAAAGGATAATGTGTTGGCCACTTATTTGCACATTCATTTTGCCGCCCATCCCCAAGCAGCCCAAAGATTAATTGACAGCTGTTTGCGTTTTAAAAAATCCCGCGAAACTATAGACGGAGGCGCTTTGCGCAATGAATAGTTTTTTGCTTGCTTTGCAAATGTTAACCCGGATTTACATAAAATATGTACCATATGAAGAAAAAACAGCCAGTCGTTCGGTATTATATTTTCCCATCATTGGACTTGTATTGGGCGCTGTATTGATTGGCCTGGCCTTTTTATTTCATTATGTATTTCCAGCCCCAGCAGTGGCTGCAGTGGTGGTGGTAGGCATGGTGGTTTTAACTGGTGGTTTGCATATGGATGGTTTTATGGATACCTTAGATGGTGTATTGAGTGGACGCCCCAGGGAAAAAAAATTGGAAATTATGAAGGACAGCAGGGTAGGGGCCTTTGGGGTTTTGGGTTTGGCTTGTTTATTGTTGCTGAAATATGGTTTGGTGATTTCATTGCCAGCACCCCAATTTTACAGCATATTGCTCTTCATGCCAATTCTTAGTCGTTGGGCCATGGCCTATGCAACAGTGTCTTTTCCCTATGCCCGTAAAGAAGGGTTTGGGAAAAGCCATGCTGCGGCTAGTAAATTTGAATTAGGGATAGCAACCATACTCACAATTGTGTTGGCAATTTTAATCTGTGGTCCAGCAGGAGTGGTTTGCATGGCCTTGGTGGGCTTTTTGGCTTGGTTTCTCTGTAAGAAATTAGTCAAGCAGTTGGGGGGATTAACTGGCGATACCTATGGAGCAGTGAATGAAACCATGGAAGTAGCGGTATTGCTTCTATTTTTCCCGCTTTATCAGCTCATGGGTCCTTATTTCTGTGGCCTTGGTGTGTTTGGGAAATACATTTTGGGCTTTTGATCTTTTATCATAACTTGATTGTGTTGTAGCATAAAAGAAAAATAAGGAGAGTGAATGTGTTTGCAAAAACATCAGCATGGTGGCAATCTTGCTAAAGCAGCCCGGCTTTATCAGGTCGCAGAGCAAGATTTTATAGATTTTAGCGCCAGCATTAATCCCTTGGGGCCTGCTCCTGGGGTATACCAAGCTATTTTGGATAATGTCTGGCGGTTATGTCATTATCCGGATCCTGATTGCAGTGAATTAACGGAAACTTTAGCCGCTCACTTAGGGGTGGCGCAGGAGAATATTGTATTTGGCAATGGCGGTGCAGAACTGATTTATGCATTACCCTCCATTTTTTCTTTGGACAATGCACTGGTTGTGGCGCCTACCTTCAATGAATATGCAGAGGCATTGAAAGCAGCGGGAAAAAAGGTGGAGTATTATCCCCTGCCTGTTCAGGGGGATGTTTGTTCTGCTTTGCGCCACCTAGGGGAAATGATGACAGAGCAAATTGTTTTTATTTGCAATCCCAATAATCCCACCGGACGTTTGTATCCTGTGAAAGACTTACAAGCATTGTTGGAAATGGCAGAACGTAAACATAGTATCCTAGTGGTGGATGAAGCGTTCATGGATTTTGTGCCTGATCGCAGCCAACAATCCTTGATGCCCATGGTGGCAAAGCACCGCAATTTGGTGGTGCTTTATTCCATGACAAAGTTTTTTGGTATTCCGGGCATACGTTTGGGGGCTTTGATTGCCCATTCTGATGTATGTAATGTATTACAGGAAAGATTGGATCCTTGGCGGGTCAATGCATTGGCCCAAAAAGCAGGCATAGCAGCATTGAAAGATATAGATCATATGCAAAAGACATTGCAAGTGGTGGAAGAGGAAAAATTCTATTTGTTGCAATCCTTGTCTGCCATCAAAGGAATAAAACCTTTGCCCGGGGCTGCCAATTTTCTGTTGTTACAATTGTCTTGGTCCAAAGAAACATATCAGCAATGCATCAGATTGTTGGGAGAAAGGGGTTTATTGGTACGGGATTGCTCCAATTTTGCCCATTTGGAGGGAAATTATATCCGCATTGCCATACGCACAAGGTCGGAGAATGATAAGCTTTTACAAGCATTGCGTGAAATTGCGGGAGGGCTTCCATGAGCTGTACAATGTTGTTGATTCGGCATGGGGAAACAATGTGGAATGCTGAAAAAAAATTACAAGGTCATCGGGATGTACCTTTGAGCGAGGTAGGGGTATTACAAGCCCAGGCCTTGGCCCAGAAATTGGAGGCCCATCCCATTGATGCTGTATATGCCAGTGATTTAAGCCGGGCTGTACAGACAGCTGAAGCTTTGGCTTCCTCTAGAGGACTAAAAGTCCAATCCGTGCCGGAATTGCGGGAAATGAATTTTGGTCTATGGGAAGGAATGTCATACCAAGAAATCCAAGCAAATTATCCAGGGCAATTGAATGCTTGGTGTAAAGATCCTTTATCCGCAAAGCCCCCTGATGGGGAATTGGTTTCTGAGATGGCGGTTCGGGTTTTTGAAGCCATGAAAAGTATCGTGACAGCCAATGAGAATCGTCAAGTGGCAGTGGTTTGTCATGGAGGGCCCATCAGGGCTTTTGTCGCCAAGTTGTTAGGCATGAATTTGCAAGATAACTGGCGCATTCGACAGGATAATGTTGCTTTGAATGTGATTGATTTTCCCACATGGGAAGAAGCCATTGTGATGCTGTTGAATGATACAAATCACATTTCACAATTGATCAAATCATAAAAAAGATACCAAAGGATGATGTGATATGGGATGAATGTGGTTCGCAGTAAGTACAGGCTTTTGGTTCTTTTGGCAGGATTGGTTGTGTTTCTTTCTTTGCTGATGAGCCGGGTTTTTTGGCTCCAAATGGTGCAAGGAGGAGAACTGACCCAAGAGGCTGAGGATAGAAGAATTCAAGAGCAGAAATTAATGCCTGTAAGAGGTACCATTTATGATTGTAACCATAATGAATTGGTGGTTACTGTACAGGTGAATACAGTGGTGGCTGATCCCACAGTGGTAAGAGAAGTGGCGGAGAAAACGGCGAAAAGCAATGTGGGCGCAGGAGAAGATGGGAAAGAAATCAACCAAGCATTGTATACCAAAGAATACGAGCAAGAGCTGAAAAGGTTAGCCGCCAGTCTAGCCAGTCTTTTAGAAATGGATACAGATGAAGTATTGGAAAAATTGAACCAAGATACTCGATACATTGTGATAAAACGCAATGTAGATATGGATACCACCCAAAAATTAATGGATTTAAACATTGGGGGAGTTTTGGTAGAACAAGATACCAAACGTGCCTATCGTCAAGCCAATCTTGCCGCCCATGTGTTGGGCTTTGTGGGCTTGGATCAGCAGGGATTGGGTGGAATTGAGAAAAGTTTTGACCAAGAGCTACAAGGCATTCCGGGTAAAATGTTAACAGAAGTAGATGCGGATGGGCGGCGTCTTCCGCAAACAGAATATAGTTATATACCCCCTGCCCAGGGGGAAAATGTGGTTTTAACCCTGGATCAATCCATTCAATTTTTTGTGGAAAAAGAATTGGATAAAATTATGGCGCAACATAAACAAGCAAAAGCTATGATATTGGTGGATGATCCCAAAACAGGAGCCATCTTGGCTATGGGCAATCGGCCAACTTTTGATCCGGAACATTGGAATGATTATGCCCAAGATATATGGGATAAAAATCCTGCAATTTGGTATAGCTACGAACCAGGGTCTACTTTTAAAGTGGTGAGCGGGGTTGCTGCTTTGGAAGAAAATATTGTAACCCCTGAGGAA
>CATZDY010000073.1 GCA_958417755.1 uncultured Peptococcaceae bacterium | reverse complement strand
AAATGGCAAAACTCCAAATCATGGTTCCCATCAGTATCATCTTAGCAAGGGGGATATCGTTGAATGGATTTATACTTGTACAGGAAACAAGCCTTGATTGTTTGGTTAAGGAGCCAAAACATTGTTGTGACAAGCCATGCGGGTGATTTTTATGGAAAATAATGTAATTCATGTGGTTTTTTTTGGGCTAAATTGGATAAAAGTACTTGCAAAAAATAGTACAATGGTTATAATGAATAACAAAGACAGCACCAGACAATCGAATACGAATATACGGTGAGCGTAACGCTTTAAAAGGGAAGCTGGTGAGAATCCAGCGCAGAAGCCTTTACTGTAATTGATGACAAAAAAGCAAGATGCCATTGCCAAGGGATTGGTGAGAAGGCGCTTTTGAGGATGAGTCATAAGTCAGGAGACCTGCCGTGTACGGAAATACAAATATTCTTAGGTTATGAAGAGTATTTCTTTTGTTGCGTTTTAAACTCTTTCTTTCATAAGAAAGAGTTTTTTTGGTTTAAGAGGTAAAATTTGTATTCGGTATGGGCTGTACTTGGTTGTTTCAATTGTTTGCAGTAGTATGGTGGATTGGAAGGCCTGCATGAAGCATGGGGAAAGATTTCAACATGAGGAGGATGGATTGGCTATGAAAAAAAGCAAAAGGTTTTTGGCCATGTGTTTAACCATATGTTTGTTGTTAAGCATGGGCAGTGTAGCCTTTGCAGCAGAGAATGCAGCACAGCCGAAAATATCTGTGGACCAAGGGATCCAAGATACAGCGGCTTATTTGTTGCGCACAGTAAAAAATCCAGTGGTGGGCTCCATTGGGGGAGAATGGGCGATCCTTGGTTTGGCGCGTTCAGGGTATAATGTGCCCCAGAGTTATTTTGATAATTATGTGGCTACAGTGGAAAAAACAGTAAAAGAAGCAAAAGGTGAACTACATAAGGTAAAGTATACAGAATATTCCCGTGTAATTTTGGCTTTCACCTCCCTGGGCAGGGATGTGACCAATATTGGCGGGTATAATTTTTTGGAAAAATTGGCGGATTTCAATAATGTGAAAAAACAAGGGATCAATGGTCCTATTTTTGCTTTGATTGCTTTGGACAGCAATCAATATGAAATTCCCCAGGTCCAGGGGGTCTCTGTACAAACCACCCGGGACATGCTGATTGATTTTATTTTGGGCCGGGAAATTACGGATGCCAAAGGTACCTTAGGCGGTTTTGCTTTAAGCGGTAATATACCGGATCCTGATATCACGGGCATGGCTTTACAAGCTTTGGCTCCCTATCAAACAAAGAATGAAAAAGTTGCCAAAGCCATCGAAAGAGCCATTGATGTACTTTCCAATATGCAGTTGTCCACTGGGGGATTTGATTCCATGGGGGATGAAAATATGGAAAGCAGCAACCAAGTGCTCACTGCCCTTTCAGCTTTAGGCATTGACAGTCAAACAGACGAACGGTTTATCAAAACCGATGCCGCTGGTAAGCAAAATAGTTTGTTGGCTGCCATGACAGAGTACTTTGTAACTGGCGGCGGTTTTGAGCATATCAAAGGCAATGGTGTGAACGGAATGGCCTCAGAACAAGGATTATACGGTTTGGTGGCTTATGATCGTTTTAAAAAAGGAAAAAGCCCCCTGTATGATATGACGGATGTAAAAGGGACAGTCAAGACCACGCCCGTTACTCCGGCAACTACAGAACCAAAAGAGTCTAAAACCACAACCTCAACAGGGCAAACGGCAGACCTTGTATTTACGGATATTGCCAACCATTGGGCCAAGGATAAAATTGAAGCTTTAAGAGGATTGGGGATCACCAATGGTCAAAGCACCTTTGCCCCGGATAAAGCCATTACCCGGGCTGAATTTGCCGTGGCCTTGGTCAATGCCTTTGGCCTTGAGAAAAAAGATGGAGCTACGGTATCCTTTACAGATGTTCCCGGAAATGCCTGGTATCAAGATGCCGTATTGGCCGCAGCATCCCAGGGCATTATCAAGGGCAAAGGCAATGGGTTATTTGAACCCCTGGCCAATATTACCAGGGAAGAAGCCATGATGCTGATTCAAAACACTGCTACATTATTGAAGATGAATGCCTCTACAACCCAAGGGGCTAATTTGAACAATTTTGTGGATGCCAACCAAGTTTCTGCTTGGGCAAAGGATGCTGTTATATTTAATGTAAATAATGAAATCATTGCGGGTAATGGAAATAGTATCGCTCCTACAGATAATATCACCAGGGCGGAAACCATGGTTGTGATTGACCGTTTGTTGGCAAAGCTTTCCATGAGCAGTCAATATAATCCTAGCTAACTTTTGGTTGTTAGAATGGGGGCAATAGAAATGATAAGAAAAAAAAGTATCATTGCCTTATTGATGGTCTTGTGCCTTCTTTGTTTCACAGCCTGTAACGCTGCCCCAGAGGGGACTGGAGGCAAAGCTGCCATTGCGGATGAGTCTCATAATGAAAAAAAGTCATCAGATAATACCACAAACAAGCAAGACAAAGAACCCCAGGCAGATAATAAACAAAATCAGGATCAAGATAAGGCTCAAGATAAGGATGTAAGCGATACCCCTGAGCAAGAAAGCAATACCCCAGGGGAAAATAAGCAAACAACAGATGAAAACAAAGAAACAGCAAAAAATAATGAGCAGAAAGATAATGAGCAGCAAAAAACAGAGGAACAAACCCCAAAACAGGAGACGCCAACCAATACGGATACTTTGGCCTCGCCCCTGGTGGAAAACGGAGCAATGGATAAGTATCAAACAGAACCTGTACCCGCAGGGAAGCCACAACCAGTGGAACCCCAAAACACCAGCGTAGATAAAGGAAAAACCTATCACTGTACCTTTTCTATTACTTGTCATAGTATTTTTGACCACATGGATGCCTTTAATCAGGAGAAAATATCTGTGCTTCCTGAAGACGGGATTATCTATGCTGAAAAGACTGTGGCATTTTATGAAGGGGAATCTGTATTCGATGTATTGTTGCGGGAAACCAGAGCCAATAAAATTCATATGGAATTTGAATCCACGCCCATGTATAACTCCAATTATATAGAAGGCATTCATAATTTGTATGAATTTGATTGTGGAGAACTTTCCGGCTGGATGTATCGAGTCAATGGTTGGTTCCCTAATTATGGTTGCAGCCGTTATCAATTAAAAGATGGCGATAAAGTGGAATGGATGTATACCTGTGATTTGGGACGGGATCTTGGAGCAGATAGGATGGGATGATGCTAACATGAAAGATGCTTTTGCAACCTTTCACCCCATTGTGATTTTTGTGTATTTTGTAGTGGTGATTTTGTTCAGCATGTTTATCATGCATCCCATGTTTTTGGGCATATCATTGATTTGCGCTTTTATCTATTCCATTACTTTAAATGGGAAAAAGGCTATTCAATTTAACTTTTTATTTTTAATACCATTTTTGATAATCGCAGCCTTGATAAACCCTTTATTCAACCACGAAGGGATAACCATACTTTGGTATGCCTATAGTGGCAATCCCATTACATTGGAGTCCATCCTCTACGGGATTGCGGCAGCTGTTATGTTTGTATCCGTGATTTGTTGGTTTTCTTGCTACAATGCAGTGATGACATCGGATAAGTTTATTTATTTATTTGGCAGAATCATTCCTGGCTTATCTTTGATTTTTTCCATGGTATTGCGCTTTGTGCCCAAATATAAAGCACAGATTCAAGCCATATCCAATGCCCAAAAATGTATTGGCAGGGATATTTCCAATGGCAATATCATCCAAAGGGCCCGACATGGGATTCGCATTGTCTCCATTATGATTACTTGGGCTTTGGAAAATGCCATTGAGACAGCGGATTCCATGAAATCCAGGGGATATGGGCTTAAAGGACGCACCAGTTTTTCTATTTTTCGTTTTGATGACCGGGATAAACTTGTATTTGTTTTGATGCTTGCTTTGATACTCTTTATTCTAATCGGTGCTTCGTTGGGGGTAATCAGTATGCGATATTATCCCTCCATTCAGGCAGCCTCTATCACTCCCTTGCATCTTTGTGTGAGCATTGCCTATACAGGGCTTTGTCTCTTGCCTGTTATGATAAACCTGTTGGAGGCTCGAAAATGGAAATATTTACAATCGAAAATTTAACCTTTACCTACCCTTTAAAAGAAAAACCAGCCCTGGAAAATATCAATTTATCCATAGCAGAGGGTGAATTCGTAACCCTTTGCGGTCAGTCTGGCTGTGGTAAAAGTACCTTGTTGCGCCAATTGAAAACAGCCCTTACGCCTCATGGAAAAAAGACGGGTCGCATCTTGTTTGCAGGAAAGCCCCTGGAAGAAGCGGATGTCAGGACCCAAGCATCCCAGATCGGTTTTGTGCTGCAAAGTCCTGACAATCAGATTGTGACGGATAAAGTTTGGCATGAATTGGCCTTTGGCTTAGAGAGCTTGGGATATGACAACCAAACCATTCGTTTGCGGGTTGCGGAGATGGCCAGTTTTTTTGGTATCCAACGTTGGTTTATGCAACGAGTAACAGAATTATCCGGTGGCCAAAAGCAGCTGTTAAACCTGGCCTCTATCATGGCCATGCAACCTTGCGTTTTAATTTTAGATGAACCAACCAGCCAGTTGGATCCCATTGCTGCTGCTGATTTTTTGGAAACAGTGCGAAAAATCAACCTTGAATTGGGTACTACCATTATCATCACTGAACATCGTTTGGAAGAAGTGATGCCCATGTCCGACCGGGTTGTGGTGATGGATCAGGGGCAGGTGATAGTGGATGCAGAACCTCGGAAGGCCGGAGAGCTGCTGAAAACCATGGATCACCATATGTTTTTGGCCATGCCTTCACCCATGCAAATTTATGCAGAGGTGGATAGCACATTGCCTTGTCCCATTACTGTACGGGAAGGGCGAAACTGGTTGAATGCGCACTTGGGGACAGTGGAAAAAATCTCTTTGCCTGAGGAGAAAGAAAATCAGGTCTTTCAAGCAGCAGATACAGTGATTCAGCTTAAGGATGTATGGTTTCGCTACGGGCGAGATTTGCCGGATGTGGTAAAGGATTTGTCCTTGGAAGTAAAGGAAGGACAACTGTATTGTATTGTAGGGGGCAATGGAACGGGAAAAACAACATCCCTTTCCCTTATCAGTGGCATGCAAAAGCCCTATCGGGGCAAGGTGTTGTTAAGGGGTAAAGATGTGTTGAAATTATCCAGCAAGGAACGATTTGTTAATAACCTGGGGGTATTGCCCCAAAATCCCCAAACCTTGTTTGTTAAGAAAACTGTGGAGCTGGATTTGTTGGAAGTATTGGGGGAACAAAAGCACAGCAAAGCAGAAAAGGCCCAAAGGGTGAAAGAAATTGCTGCTTTGGTGGAGATTGAAGATTTGTTGACCATGCATCCTTATGATTTGAGCGGAGGAGAACAGCAAAGGGCTGCTTTGGGCAAAGTATTGCTTTTGGAACCCAAAATATTGTTATTAGATGAGCCTACCAAAGGGTTGGATGGATATTTTAAAATAAAACTAGCGGGTATTTTGCAAAAATTGCTTCATAAAAAGGTAACCATTGTCATGGTATCCCATGACATTGAGTTTTGTGCCAAATATGCTGATATTTGTGCCATGTTTTTTGATGGCAACATCGTAACCACTGGCACGCCCCGCAAGTTTTTTTCTGGCAACAGCTTTTATACCACTGCCGCCAACCGGATGTCCCGTCATATTTTTGCCGGGGCAGTAACCACAGAGGACGTGATACAGTTATGCAAGAGCAGCTCATAGTAGAAAAGGTAGAAGAAAATAGAAAGTTTCCCAAGCGTACTGTGGTATCAGCAGCATTGATTCTGGTTTTTATTCCTCTTACGATTTTTTTGGGTTTTTATTTTTTAGATGACCGTAAATATTATTTTATTAGCTTTTTTATTGGCATTTATGCCTTGATTCCCTTTCTCATGGTGTTTGAGGACCGCAGGCCCCAAGCCCGGGAACTGCTTATTTTGACGGTCTTGACAGCCATTGCTGTGGCCGGGCGCGCCGCTTTTTTCATGTTGCCTCAGTTTAAGCCTGTGGCAGCCATTGTTATCATTGCTGGCGTTTGCTTTGGACCAGAGGCTGGTTTTTTGGTGGGTGCGATGAGCGGTTTTGTTTCTAATTTTTTCTTTGGTCAAGGCCCATGGACACCATGGCAAATGTTTAGTTTTGGTATCATTGGTTTTTTGGCTGGCCTGTTTTTTCATAAGGGCTTCTTAAAAAAACAAAAGCTCCCCCTTTGTATTTTTGGGGGGGTAACCACATTGCTTATCTATGGCGGGATTATGAATCTATGGACCTTGTTGGGTTTTACAGCTACCATCACTGTTTCCTCAGCAGTTTTTGTCTATAGCATGGGTTTGCCCATGGATTTGGTTCATGCCAGCGCCACGGTGATTTTCCTGTACTTTATTGCCAAACCAATGATGGAAAAGCTGGATAGAATTAAAATCAAGTACGGTCTTGTGGAACCTTAGCGATGTTGTGTAAAGTCTTCATCTTATTAAAAAATCTAATAGCTGTGCGTAAATAGAGAGAGAAATGGGGATTGGGAAATGAAAGGAAAACCTAAAAAAATACTGTCCGTACTCATGTTGTGTTGTCTGTTATTTTCCATGGTTCCTGCCATTGCGCTGGCAGAAAATGGAGATGAGGATTTTGAAATTATCGCTGACAGCATTGGACTAGAAGAGACAGCAATAGATGTAACCAATGCTTCTGAAGAATTCGCTTCATTAGAAACAATATCCCCAACTCCACAAAATGACCCGGAGTCCTTGCCAGAGGGTGAAGCTATTCCTAAGGAAGACGGGGAAAAGGTTTTGGGGGGTCAATCCACAGCGCAAGGAGGTGAAGGAGAGGAAAATAATCTTCAAGAGCCAGAGCAACCAACCGGTTCATTAGAAGATGAACTGAAACCAGAGCAAGAGGAAACAAATGCTGCTCATAAAGATGCAGAGCCAAATGAAGAAGAAAGTAGCGTTAACCCTGAACAAGGGGATCTTGCAGTTTCCCCAACAGATGGGCTTTTGGCAAAAATAGCTGAGCTTGAAGAAGCCTCTGAAACAAACCAAGGGATTGTGGCCCAGATGTTGTCTACCATTGCAGATCATTATGCTGGCTCGGATAGCATCAATGATTGGAATATCATTGGGCTCTATGCCTATGGAGAAGGAAGCCGAGTCAGTGAAACCGCTAAGGTCAGGGCCAGAGAAGCAGCCCTTGATACAGCCAAGGCCAAAACCCCGAACATTTTGGATTTAGAAAGAGCAGTGCTTGTTTTGAGTGCCATGGGGGATGATCCACGGCAGTTGGCTGATGGAGAAGAGAAAAGCTATAATCTAATTGAAAAGATTGCCATGGCAGATGGAATTGGTGGAATCAATGGGGCCAGTTATGCTTTGTTGGCCTATGATGCCAAGGACTATGAAGTACCTGAGAACCAGGGGGACATATGGACCAGGGAAAAACTCATTGAAACAATTTTGAATTGGCAGCATGATGATGGTGGCTGGTCTCTGAATACCAACCCTACATCATCTTCTGACGCTGATGTAACAGCCATTGTGTTATTGGCCTTGTCCCCTTATGCTGAAGCAGGGGATGGGGATGTGCTAGATGCTGTGGAGGCAGCCGTTGATTACCTGGCTTTGGTGCAGAGGGAAAACGGCGGATATTACAGCTTTTTGAGCGGTGAAAATGCCAATACCGCTGCTACAGTAACCATAGCCTTGGCTGCTATGGGCATTGATGCCCATACAGATGCTCGTTTCATCAAGGGAGAAGAGCCTGTCAGCTTATTGGAAAATTTGCTTTCTTACCGTACAGCGGAAAATACTTTTGGTTTCATGGATACAAACCACAACCAAAAGGCCACAGAGCAAGGATTCTTGGCGCTGATTGCTTGGGAGCAGCTGGATCAAACCGGAGACCCTTTCCATATCTATGATTTTACGGATGGATCCGATGATTTGCCTGAACAGAGCAAAAGTATCACCTTGCGGGTGGAGGGAATGGAAGACAATATCCTTTATGCCAAAGGACAAAAGGTATCCTATGATACAGAGGATTTAACTGTGCTCACAGCAGTGGAGAAAATTTTAACAGAAAACAAGATTCCCTATATGGCCCAGGATGGTTATATTTCTTCCATCAACCAAGAAGCAGCCACCATGGTGGGGGAAGAATATCTGGGGTGGCAATATATGGTCAATGATACCCTGCCCACAGTGGGAATGAGGGATTATAGCCTGGAAGACGGAGACACAGTGGTGTTGTATTACGGAGGATTTTCCACCTTGTATCCTCTGGTAAATGAGATAACATACCAGGAAGACGGCAGTGTAAGGATTGAATTTGTCAATAAAGGTCTTGACTGGAATACAGGGGAAACCGTGGTAACCCCCATAGCCGGAGCCACTGTAACGTGGTCCTATGGGGACAATGAAAAAACGACTTACACCACCAATGAACAGGGTGAAGTGCAAATCGCGGCAGAGCAAGCGGCAAAGGGAGACCATGGGGTGCAAATCCAACAGTATAGCGATACCATCATAAGCCAAGGCAAGAAAATGCCCTTAGTGGTGCGCTTAGCAGATGATTACACTTTGCGCTTGGAAAAGGAAACTCCTCCTATGCAAAGCAAGAGCATCACCTTAAGGGTGGAGGGAATGGAAGACAATATCCTTTATGCCAAAGGACAAAAGGTATCCTATGATACAGAGGATTTAACTGTGCTCACAGCAGTGGAGAAAATTTTAACAGAAAACAAGATTCCCTATATGGCCCAGGATGGTTATATTTCTTCCATCAACCAAGAAGCAGCCACCATGGTGGGGGAAGAATATCTGGGGTGGCAATATATGGTCAATGATACCCTGCCCACAGTGGGAATGAGGGATTATAGCCTGGAAGACGGAGACACAGTGGTGTTGTATTACGGAGGATTTTCCACCTTGTATCCTCTGGTAAATGAGATAACATACCAGGAAGACGGCAGTGTAAGGATTGAATTTGTCAATAAAGGTCTTGACTGGAATACAGGGGAAACCGTGGTAACCCCCATAGCCGGAGCCACTGTAACGTGGTCCTATGGGGACAATGAAAAAGCGACTTACACCACCAATGAACAGGGTGAAGTGCAAATCGCGGCAGAGCAAGTGGCAGAGGGAGACCATGGGGTGCAAATCCAGCAGTATAGCGATACCATCATAAGCCAAGGCAAGAAGATGCCTTTGGTGGTGCGCTTAGCAGATGATTATACTGTAAGCCTTACCAAGCCAGTGATAAAAAGCAAAACCGTGAATCTTCGGGTAGAAGGTATGGCAGCTAATATTCTGGATGTGCGGCAGGTGCAAGTTCCCTATATAACAGATGACTTGTCCGTACTGGATGCTGTGACTTATATTTTGCAGCAAGAAAACATTGATTATGTGGTAAAGAGTGGTTATGGAGACTATATTGCTGCCATTAACGGAGAGGTGGAATCTACGTTTGGGGAACCCTATTATGATGGTTGGCAGTATATGGTGAATGGGGTTTTGCCCAGTGTGGGCATGTCCGCTGCCACTGTGGCTGATGGTGATAAAATTGTGCTTTACTATGGTGATATGTCTGCCACCTTGTATCCAGAAGTAAAGGTTGTGTCCTATGAAAAGGGTGTGGCCACCTTGGCCTTTGTCAGCCACGGCTTTGATTGGTCTGTTTCTCCGGCAGAGCCCTTAGTGGTACCCATTGTGGGAGCCACGGTAACTTGGGGATATGGTGCAAATGAGACAGCCCAATATACAACAGACTCAAAGGGAGAAATTGTTGTTCCAGAAAAGCAAGCTGCCAAAGGCGAGCATAGGGTGCAGATTGAGCAATATAGTTCCATAGTTGGGGATACGGGTAAAAAGCTGCCCTTAGTGGTACGTTTGCCCCAAGACTATTCGGTAACGCTGAGTTCAGGGAGCTCAGGTGGTGGCAGCGGTACTGATAATCGTATTAAAGTCACTTTTCGTTTAATTGGTGATGCGCACCATGAGGCTGGGGCCCACCAATCCTATGTCAATTGGATTAAAACTACCTCTTATCAAATGCCAGCAGGTAGCAACATGTATGATGTTTTCAATGAAGCTTTGAGTGCTGCTGGTCTTGATTACAATGAAAAGGAAGGTTATATTGACGGCATTACAAGTCCTTTCACCGGAGAGATGCTGAGTGAATTCGATAATGGGCCCAATAGTGGTTGGATTTATTATGTCAATGGCATAATGAGCAGCGTGGGTATTCGAGATTATAAGCTAGCAGCTGGTGATGTAATCATCTGGACTTATGTGGATGACTGGATAGAAGAAGAAGGCCGTGATACATGGCAAGAGGCAGAGGATGTGGAGCCTTCAGCCAGTGGCAGCAGCAGTGGAAGCGCTTCCTTGCGGAAAGATTCCAATGCCACAGTGGCGGTTATTGAAATGAATGCCCTAGTGGAAAAGAATAACCAGGGCAAGGTCAATATCACAGAAGACCAAATGACAGAAGCAGTCAAGGCCTTGGAAGAAGAAAAAACAGGCATTGTGGAAATCAAAGTCAAGGCAGCGGATGCGGTCACAAGCTTGGCCATAGAAATGCCAGCCACTGCCTTTGGGAAGATAAACGAGAAAAAGAATACAATCAAAGGATTAACCTTTACTGTGCCCTGGATGGATATGACTTTGGATGAAAAAGCGATCCAAGCCATTGCGGACATGAAATCCAATGACAAGGTGCTGGTAACCTTGACCAAGGAAAAGGCCGCAGTATTTGCTGGGGAACAACCCTTGGGAGAGGATGGTTTTGTCTATCAAATGACTGTAAAAATAGGCGAAATGATGCTGACTCAATGGGGGGATGGTTTGGTCACTGGCTCCATTCCCTGGAGCCTACCAGAGGGGCAGGCGCCTGATAATCTCCAAGTCTACCGGCTCACCCAGGAAGGCCAGTGGATTGGCCATGATGTTTTTTCTTATGATGCGGAAAAGAGCAGGATGTATTTTACTTTACAAGAACTTGCGCCAATTATGGTGGGTGCCAGCATATCAAGGGAAGAGGATGTAGTGCTTGAAGAGGAAGAGGCCTTGCCCTTCCAGGATATTATAAACCATGAGGCCAAAGAGGATATTTTATTTGTTGTTGATAAAGGATTGTTTAGCGGTTTGCGAGAGGGTACCTTTGGGCCGGATGACGCCATGACCCGGGGTATGATGGTCACAGTGCTGGGCAAGCATTGTCATGCAGATACCAGCATTTCCAATGGATTCTTGGATGTGGCTGAAGGCCAATATTATACGCCTTATGTGGCTTGGGCAGCCCAAAAGGGAATTGTCAAGGGCTTCAATGAGCAGGAATTTGCTCCCAATGAAGCTTTAAGCCGGGAGCAATTGGCAGTAATCATGATGCAATACGCCCAGTTTATCAACGTGCCTTTAGGTGAGGCCAATGACATGGTGTTGGCAGATGAGTCCAGCATGAGTGATTGGGCGCGGGCTGCGGTGCATGGTATGCAGGCAACCGGTATCATGACCGCTGGGGCGGATCATTGTTTTGAACCCCAAAGAATTGTGACCAGGGCGGAAGCAGCAACAACTATGAGGAATTTTATAGCCTATGGGCAGCAACGATAAGGGAAGCACCATGTTGCTACAATAGAAATTTCTACAACTGAATACGAAATACGGTGGAGCAGTGATGCTCTGAAAAGGGAAGCCGGTGCAAATCCGGCGCAGCGACCTTTACTGTAATGGAAGACGAGAAAACAACAGGCCATTGTTCGTTAAGAATGAGAAGGCGTTTTCAAGGATGATTCCTAAGCCAGGAGACCTGCCGTATAGCATGTGCATATTCCTAGGTAGTGAGGGATTCTATTTGCGATTCAAAAAAGATCTCTTTTGCAAAGGAAGAGATCTTTTTTGATTGCATGGGAAGATGCTTGGCAAAGTCAAAATGAGGTAGAAAGAGAGGACAGAGCATGAAAAAGAAAGCGAAAAAGGTTTTGCCGGTTTTGCTGACCCTATGTTTGTTGTTGAGCATGGTGCCTGTTGCAGGGTGGGCGGACAATGGGGAAGCAGAATCTCTGGCAGTGAATACTGCCGCGGACCCGGAAATCATAACAAATGGTGCTGCAGTGGATGATACTGTGAGGGCAAAGACAAAGGATGAGAAAAATCCCTCTGAGGATGAAATGCTGGAGGGTGCTGAAAAAGAAGATGACTCTTTTGCAGAGGGCTCTGGAAGTGAAGGAACTTCAACAGAGCAAAATCAGGATACCAATACCGATGTTGATAAGAATACAGCAGAAGCAGAAGATATAACTGTTCTGTTTACCCTTATGGGGGATAGCCATCACGGAGAAAATAAACCCCATGAGAACTGGCAAGTCTGGATTCCCCAAAGGGAGGTCACTGTATCCAAGGATGCTGTGGTGTTTGATGTATTTGACAAAGTGCTGCAGGAAGAGGGGATAGCTTATGATGAAACCCAGCCTGGATATATTGGTGGCATTACAGCACCCAAATCCTTTGGGGGATATGATTTATATGAAGGTAATAATGGGCCAAATAGTGGCTGGATGTTCCAACTCAATGAAGAACATCCTACTAAAGGCTTGCGACAATGTGAGGTAAATGACGGTGATACGATAATTTGGCATTATGTGGATGATTATACCTCAGAAGGAAAGTTAGATTGGCGTAATATTGAGGGAGAAGAAAACCCAGGTGTTGGAGATAATCCCGACATTTCTGTGGATACAGTGTTGGCAGAAACAGGGGAATATATTTGCAATGCTGTGCCAGAACCTGGTTTTAGCAGTATAGGCGGCGAATGGGCTGTTATGGGATTAGCCAGGGCAGGATATGCTG
>CATZDY010000072.1 GCA_958417755.1 uncultured Peptococcaceae bacterium | reverse complement strand
TAAGGTGGCTGTGTTCACCCCTGCCTCCAGGATGGATTGCAGATTTTTATCTTCTTTAGCTTGGACCCCTGGCCGCCGGGTGCTACCAAAAGCTGTCACCCGAGCAAAGGATAGATGATGCTGTTTGATACGCTGGAAAAATGCCATATCCTTGGGGTTAGAGCCAGGCCAGCCACCTTCAATGTAATGGAAGCCCATTTTGTCCAGCCTCAATGCAATTTTAACTTTATCCTCAGCAGACAAGGATATTCCTTCACCTTGGGCGCCGTCCCGCAGGGTGGTATCGTAAATTTCCACCGCATTCATTTTATGATTTCCCCCTTGATATGGCTTATTATTCTCTGGTTTAAGCCATGATTTTTGCTACAATGGCATCTCCCATCTCATTGGTATGCAAGAAGCTTTTTCCTTCTTCCATAATATCAGCTGTGCGATACCCTTCTTGGAGCACTTGACTAACCGCCTGTTCCACTGCTGCGGAAGCTTCTGGTAATTGGAAAGAATGTTTCAACATCATAGCCACGGATAAAATAGTGGCAATGGGGTTGGCTTTGTTTTGTCCGGCAATATCCGGAGCAGAACCGTGAATGGGTTCATACAAGCCCACGCCTCCTCCTAAACTGGCTGATGCCAGCATGCCGATGGAGCCGGTTAGCTGGGCCGCTTGGTCGCTTAAAATATCACCAAAAAGATTTTCCGTCAGAATCACGTCAAACTGTTTGGGATTGCGCACCAATTGCATGGCACAGTTGTCCACAAACATATGGCTAACCGTAACATCCGGGTATTCTTTAGCCAAAGCAGTCACGGTTTCCCGCCATAACCGGGAACTCTCCAGCACATTGGCTTTGTCCACAGAAGTTAAATTTTTTCCCCTTTGTTGGGCCAGTTGAAAAGCCACCCGGGCCACCCGGGTAATTTCCTCTGTGGTATAGGATAAGGTTTCCACCACCCGCTGGCCCCCTGGAGTATCTTCCCTGGTTTTTTCACCAAAATATAATCCACCGGTTAGCTCCCGCACCACCAACAAATTTAAACCTTGTACCACAGGAAGCTTTAATGTGGAAGCAGAAGCCAAGGCATCAAAGACCACTGCGGGCCGTAAATTGGCATAAACCCCCAACAACTTGCGCAAAGGCAAGAGGGCCCCCCGTTCTGGCCGCAAATCCACAGGCAAATCATCCCACTGGGGTCCTCCCACTGCACCCATTAAAACCGCATCGCATTGTAAACACGCCTCTTTCGTTTCCTGGGGAAAGGGATGCCCCGTGGCATCATAAGCAGCGCCTCCGAACAAATGATGCTGTTTGGCCAAAACAATGCCAAAACGACTGCTAATGGCATCCAATACCTTTTCTGCTTGTGCTATGATTTCCGGGCCAATGCCATCTCCTGCCAATATGGTAATGTTATACATAAAACTATCTCCTGTTCCGTAAAATCTTGCCTTTTGTTATTTTCTGGCCCCAAGGTTTAGGCCGTTTATCTTTGTTCTTCTTTTAATCTGGCAGCCACAGCTGGAATCAAGCCTCCTGCAGCAATAATGCTTTGCATAAAAGGTGGTACTGGGGTTGCTGTATAGGTTTTATTTTGGGTCAGGTTTTGAATAACTCCGTTGCTAACATCCACTTCCAGGATGTCCCCCTGGGCAATATCTTGGGCTGCTTCCACTGACTCCAAAATAGGCAAGCCAATGTTAAAGGCATTGCGGTAGAATATCCGGGCATAGGATTTAGCAATGATACAAGCCACCCCGGCTGCTTTAATGGCAATAGGCGCATGTTCTCTGGAACTGCCACAACCAAAGTTTTTGCCAGCCACAATGATATCCCCTTGCCCTACTTTGGTTGGGAATTGGGGATCCGCGTCCTCCATGCAGTGGGCAGCCAGCTCCAGGGGATCCGATGTATTGAGATATCGGGCAGGAATAATGGCATCCGTATCAATGTCATGGCCAAATTTCCATACTTTTCCCTTAATTTCCATTATGATACCTCCTCAGGTGAAGCGATTCTGCCCAACACTGCAGAAGCTGCAGCCACTGCAGGGTTGCTTAAATAGACTTCACTTCCCGTATGCCCCATGCGACCGACGAAATTGCGGTTCGTAGTGGCAATGCATCGCTCACCATCAGCCAAAATACCGGCATGGCCACCCAAACAAGGGCCACAGGTAGGAGTGCTAATGGCGGCCCCGGCATCTAGGAAAACATCAAATAACCCCTCATGCATGGCTTGACGATAAATATCCTGGGTGCCCGGGAAAATAAGCAAACGCACATTTTTATGTACTGTATGGCCCCGCAAGACAAAGGCTGCTTCCCGTAAATCTTCTATTCTGCCATTGGTACAAGAGCCGATTACTGCTTGGTCAATGGTTACATCCGCCGCCTGGCTCACAGGACACACGTTTTCCGGCAAATGGGGCCGGGCCACCAGGGGTTCCATATTGGTCACTTCAAACTCATAAATAGCGGCATACCGGGCTTGGGGATCACTTTGATAGAAGCTATATGGTCGCCTGGCCCTGCCTTCCACATAACGGCGGGTTACTTCATCCGGGGCAATGATCCCATTTTTAGCCCCAGCCTCCACAGCCATGTTGGCCATAGTCAAACGGCCATCCATGGAAAGCTTTTCAATCACTGGCCCGGTAAATTCCATGGCTTGATACAAGGCGCCATCCACCCCGATTTTTCCAATGGCCAAAAGAATCAAATCTTTTCCGCTCACCCAACGGGGCAATTCTCCATGATACACAAACTGAATGGATTCCGGTACTTTTAACCAGGTTTCCCCCAAGGCCATGGCCGCAGCAATGTCAGTGCTACCCATGCCTGTGGAAAAGGCCCCCAAACCACCGTAAGTACAGGTATGGGAATCCGCTCCCACCACCACATCTCCGGGTCCCACCAGACCTTGCTCAGGCAACAAACAATGCTCTATCCCCATGCGTCCCACATCATAATAGTGGGTTAATCCATGATGGCGGGAAAATTCCCGCAACTGTTTGGCTTGCTCTGCTGATTGAATATCTTTGTTGGGAACAAAATGGTCTGGCACCAATACCACTCGCTCTGGATCAAACACCTTGTCCACACCAATTTTCTTAAACTCCCGAATGGCTACCGGGGCGGTAATGTCATTGGCCAAAACCAAATCAACTTTCACATTGATGAGTTCCCCCGGCTCCACTGTATCTTTTCCCGCATGGGCAGCCAATATTTTTTCCGTTATGGTCATTGACATTGTAATAGCCCCCTTTTTCTAAAAGATTGCTAGCCTGGATTGTGACAGGGGTATATGCCCCCTGTCCCTAGGCCTTTCTCTTTTTATGTTTTCCAATATCCCTTGCTACTTGGTACTATTGTTTTGATTTTGGGCTGCTTCCCACAGCAACTTGTTTACTGCATTGACATAGGCTTTGGCACTGGCTTCCAACACATCAGTGCTGATGCCTTTTCCCACATACACTTTATCGCCCTTTTCCGTGATTTTCAGGGTCACTTCCCCAATGGCGTCTTTTCCTGATGTCACAGCCCGAATGCCCCAATTCACCAAGGTACAGCTAAGGCCAGTTACCTTATCCACTGCATGACAAATGGCGTCCACTGGACCATTGCCGCAGGCTGCCTCTTCCGCACGTTCCTCCCCCTTGGCCAATCCAATGGTAGCTGTGGGCACCACAGTGGTACCGCTGGAGATATGCATGTACTCCAACACATAGGTGGCAGGAACCACCCGGATTTCATCCTCCACAATGGCTTCCAAATCTTGATCCGTGATATTTTTTTTGCGGTCCGCCAAATTTTTAAAACTCTGAAAAGCTTTGTTTAATTCCTCTGGGGTAAGCACATAGCCCAATTCCTCCAAACGCTCCTTAAAGGCATGCCGTCCGGAGGATTTCCCCAATACCAAATTCCCTTGGTTTATGCCCAACATTTGGGGATTCATAATTTCATAGGTAGTACGTTCTTTCAATACCCCGTCTTGATGGATCCCTGATTCATGCATAAAGGCATTTTTCCCCACCACTGCTTTATTGGGCTGTACTACCATGCCGGTTAAACTGGATACCAAACGGCTGGTGCGATAGATTTCTTCTGTTTTGATATTGGTATGAGCCTGATATTGTTCCCCACGGGTATATAAGCCCATGATGACTTCTTCCAAGGATGCATTGCCTGCCCGCTCACCAATGCCATTGATGGCGCCTTCCACTTGGGAAGCACCCACACTGACAGCTGCCAAAGAATTGGCCACAGCCAGCCCCAAATCATCATGACAATGCACGCTAAGCACCACGTTTTCAATCCCCTTTACCTTGGACATGATGCTTTGAATGAACTGGGCAAACTCCTGGGGTATGGCATACCCCACTGTATCCGGAATATTAAGTACTGTTGCCCCGGCAGCAATGGCTGCTTCCAAGACCTGGCACAAATAAGCTACATCAGAACGAGAGGCATCCTCTGCGGAAAATTCCACATCTGAGGTATATTTTTTGGCATATTGCACCGCCCTGGTCACTGTTTCCAGCACCTGCTCCCGGCTCATTTTTAATTTATACTGTAAATGCACGTCTGAAGTGGCTAAAAAGGTGTGAATCCTAGGCTGTTCCGCCTCTTTTAAGGCCTCCCAGGCCCTGTCAATGTCCTTTTCACTGGTTCTGGCCAAACCAGCTACTGTGACTCCCTTTACTTCCTGGGCAATGGTGCGAACAGCTTCAAAATCCCCAGGGGAACTGATGGGAAACCCTGCTTCAATAATATCCATCCGCATCTTAGCCAACTGGCGGGCAATCTGCAATTTTTCCCCTACATTCAAACTTACCCCTGGCGATTGTTCCCCATCCCGCAGGGTTGTATCAAATAGATAAATTCTTCGGCTCAAAGGCATACACCCCCTTTTTTCATACCCATTGTTATATGCCTATGCCCTACGTTATTCCTTATTTTGCATCAAAAAACGCCTTCATCCAAGGCCTGCCCGGACAATATCATGGGCATCACATTTTCCTGGGCACATACCAAGCAATTGATGATCACAGGTTCTGACGTATCCATAATCTCAGGCAAAAGGGCCACCAATTCTTCTTCGGTCTTCACTGTATGACTTTGGATGCCATAGGCTTTTCCCACAGCAGTAAAATCAGGATTAAAGGTAAAATGAACAGCCATATACCGTTTGTCACAATAAAATTCTTGTAATTGCCGTACCATGCCTAAGGTTTGGTTATTAAGAATGAATATCTTCAGGGGCAGCTTTTGCTCCACCACTGTGGCCAATTCTTGCATGGTCATCTGGAAACTTCCGTCTCCAGTCACCAAAATTACAGGTTTTTCCGGCAACCCCATTTGAGCCCCCACTGCGGCTGGCAAACCAAAGCCCATACATCCCAAACCTCCGGATGAAATCAAACCTCCGGGCCTTTTAAATTGATAAAATTGGGCGACCCACATCTGGTGCTGTCCCACATCTGTGGACACAATGGAATTGCCCCCAGTGAATTGGGACAAGTGCTCCACCACAGCCTGGGGCTTTAAAATCCCTTCTTCCCTCTCATACCGCAGTGGATAAGTTTCTTTCCAATCTTGAATCTGTTTCACCCAATCCGTGCGTATAGGATTCTCTTTTTCCTTTAATTTGTTCAACAATTCTTGCAAAACATTTTTGACATCCCCCACAATGGGCACATCAATCAGTACATTTTTACCAATCTCCGCTGGATCGATATCCACATGAATCACCTTTGCTCCAGGAGCAAAGGCCTCTAGCTTGCCGGTTACCCTATCATCAAAGCGGGCCCCTAAGGCCAACAACAAATCACAATGGGTTACTGCCAAATTGGCGTAACGGGTACCATGCAAGCCCAGCATGCCCAAGAAAAGGCTGTGGTCACCGGGAAATCCTGACAGCCCCATAAAGGTATTGGTTACCGGAGCGGATATCAGCTCAGCCAGTTCTTTTAATTCATCCGCAGCCCCGGCATTCAGGATACCGCCTCCAGCATAAATCACAGGCCGCTGGGCTTGCTGAATGATTTCCACTGCCTGATTGATTTTGTTGGGATGTCCTTTGTAAGTAGGCTTATATCCTGGTAAATGAACTTCTTGGGGATAATCCATTTCAATGATTGTTTGGGCCACATCTTTGGGCAAATCAATCAGCACTGGACCGGGTCTGCCACTGGCGGCAATGTGAAAGGCATTTTTGATGATTTCCGGCACTTTGTCCGGATCTTTCACCAAATAATTGTGTTTTGTTAACGGCATGGTGACACCGGTAATATCCACTTCCTGAAAGGCATCCGTTCCCACTTGGTTGGTGGGTACTTGCCCGGTGATTACCACCAAAGGTACAGAATCCATATAGGCATTGGCAATCCCTGTGACCAAATTGGTGGCCCCAGGACCAGAAGTGCCTAAACAAACCCCTACTTTTCCCGTAGCCCTGGCGAATCCATCCGCAGCATGCACCGCTCCCTGTTCATGCCGCACCAGTATGTGTTTGATTTTGGACTCATATAGCGCGTCATATACCGGGAGAATAGCACCACCGGGATAACCAAAGACGAAGGAAACGCCCTCCAATTCCAAGCATTGCACCAATGCCTGGGCAGCAGTCATAGCCATGGCAAATCCTCCCTTTTCATTTTATTTTGACCATCTTGACAATGATTGTTCGACTTACCAACCACTGGGCAAAACAACACCTTTACATAAAAAAGGTGTTTTCATTTAGCATAGGGAACGCCCTCAAACATTGTATGTATGGCGTTCCCCATCTTATGTGTACTCCTTATCCTACCCTTTAAAACCAGGCAATATCTGTTTTTTTATCCCTCATGCTGATTTTATTTTAATCCTTATCTCTTTTTTAACCAAGGCATCATTTTTCTTAATTCTTCGCCCACTTCTTCTACCTGGGAAGTCTGGGCTTGTTTCCGCATGGCGTTAAATACCGGACGGTTGGTTTGATTTTCCAAAATCCAATTCTGGGCAAATTGACCGTTTTGAATTTCTGACAATACCTTTTTCATTTCTTTTCGGGTGTCTTCGTTGATGATGCGTTTGCCCACCATGTAGTCTCCGTATTCAGCTGTGTTGCTCACAGAATAACGCATCCAACTCAATCCGCCTTCATTGATCAAATCCACAATCAATTTCATTTCATGCAAACACTCGAAATAAGCCATTTCCGGCGCATATCCGGCTTCCACCAAGGTTTCGAACCCTGCTTTGATGAGCTCGCTCACCCCGCCGCATAAAACAGCCTGCTCCCCAAACAAATCAGTTTCTGTTTCTTCCTTAAAAGAAGTTTCAAACACCCCAGCTCTGGTGCAGCCAATGCCTTTGGCATAAGCCAGGGCCATTTCTTTGGCTTTACCTGTGTAATCTTGATGCACAGCAATCAGGCCAGGAACCCCCACGCCTTCTTGATACATCCGGCGCACCATGTGCCCTGGACTCTTGGGTGCTACCAGGAAAACATCCACATCTTCAGGAGGCGTAATTTGCCCAAAATGAATGTTAAAACCATGGGAAAACATCAAAGCTTTTCCCTGGGTCATGGAAGGAGCGATTTCCTGCTGATATGTTGCTGCTTGGGTTTCATCCGGGGTTACGATTTGGATGATATCAGCTTTGGCAGCAGCTTCTGCCACAGAATAGACTTCCAAACCAGCTTCTTTGGCTTTATCCCGGCTCTTGCTTCCTTCATATAATCCTACAATAACATCCAAACCGCTTTCTTTTAAATTCTGGGCTTGGGCGTGTCCTTGGCTCCCGTATCCCATGACAGCAATCTTTTTCCCTTTTAAAATAGACAAATCCGCATCTTGATCGTAATATACTTTTACCATTGATGTTTCCTCCCTTTTTCAATCAACCTTGAGACTTATAATCCTGTAGCAATCTAACTTTTTATATAGAGCTTATTCGCAACATAAGCCAATGCCAAGACTAAGCTTATCATACCTTGGTCAATTTATCCCGCATGTTTCCCGCCACGCAACATGGCGATTTTTCCGGTCCGCACCAATTCCTTGATGCCATAAGGACGCAGGCTTTCTTCAAAGGCATTGATTTTACCTTCATTTCCTGTGCATTCCAGGGTAATGGTTTTACGTCCTAAATCAACGATTCTTGCCCGGAAGATATCAGCAATTTGCATGATTTCTCCCCGGTGGGGACCATCCACATGGACTTTGATCAATACCAATTCTCTGTCCACAAATTCATCTGCCGTAATATCGCTGATTTTTATCACATCAATAAGCTTATACAACTGCTTGGTCACTTGCTCCAACACACCGGCGTCACCGCCTACAACAATGGTCATCCTGGATATGGCAGGGTCCTCGGTACGCCCCACTGTAAGACTATCAATATTAAAACCACGCCTGCTGAACAATCCAGCCACCCGGGCCAAAACCCCAGGTGTATTATCCACCAGCACCGCAAGGGTGTGACGCATAAAAAACCCCCCTTTTTTCCTTTTAATTATCTGACACTTATTTTATAGGAATTGGTTTAACCCAACATGTCATGCAAAGAATTCCCCGGAGGTACCATGGGATATACATTTTCTTCCCGTTCAATGGCAATATCCACCAACACTGGTTTTGCGGAAGCTTTTGCCTGTTCCAAAGCTGGAGCCAATTGAGCATGTTTCTCCACCCGAATGCCTTCCGCGCCATAAGCTTCAGCCACCTTTACAAAATCCGGTCCCGTCAGCTCTGTATTGGAATACCGACGATTATAGAATAGCTCTTGCCACTGCCGCACCATTCCCAAATATCCATTGTTCAAAATGGTGGTATTCACTGGTAATTCATAATGAACCGCTGTGGCCAGCTCCTGGATATTCATCTGAATGCTACCATCACCGGCAATATTAAACACCAAGGCATCAGGGCACCCTACTTGCACCCCAATGGAGGCTGGGAATCCATATCCCATAGTACCCAATCCTCCAGAAGAAATAAATGTCCGGGGCTTGGTAAAGGTATAACAATGGGCTGCCCACATTTGGTGTTGCCCCACCTCTGTGGTAATGATTGCTTGCCCTTTGGTGATATGATATAGTTCGCGGATAGCTTGCTGGGGTTTGATTGTTTCCCCAACCCCTAGGCTATCCTCACTGTGCAAGGGGAATTCTTTTTTCCATAATTCCACCTTCTCTTGCCAGGCTCCGGGTAATTTAGCCACCAAGCGCGACAACAATTGTTGCAAAATCACCTTTACATCTCCAGGAATAGCAATGTTCACCCGCACATTTTTGTTAATTTCAGCGGGATCAATATCCACATGAATAATTTTGGCATGGGGGGCAAAGGCATCCACCTTCCCGGTTACCCTGTCGTCAAAGCGGGCCCCCAGTACAATCAATAAATCTGCTTCGCAAACCGCGTAATTGGCGTATTTACTTCCATGCATGCCCAACATGCCTAAAAATAAAGGATGATCCCCCGGAAAACCTCCCATGCCCATTAAAGTAGAAGCCACTGGGGCTGCCAACATTTCCGCCAATTGCAACAGTTCCTTATGGGCTCCAGCATTCACGATTCCCCCTCCAGCATAAATCACTGGTTGTTGGGATTCCATGATACAACGGGCCGCCTGATTGAGCTGTTCTTCCGTGGCTGACCGCATGGGCCGATAACCGGGTAAATCCATTTTTACCCCAGGCTCATACTCTGTATAAGCTTTGGACAGATCAGAAGGCAAATCCACCAGTACAGGACCAGGTCGGCCGGTACGGGCGATATGAAAAGCTTCCTTCATAATACGCCCCAATTCCGATACATCCTTTACCAAATAATTGTGTTTTGTCACTGGTAAGGTGATGCCTGTGATATCCACTTCCTGAAAGGTATCTCGTCCCAATAGGGAAGTGGGAACCTGACCGGTAATGGCCACCAAAGGGACTGAGTCCATATAGGCATTGGCAATCCCTGTGACCAGATTGGTTGCTCCTGGACCGGAAGTAACCAAACAAACCCCCACTTTGCCCGTGGCCCTGGCATATCCGTCAGCAGCATGAATGGCTCCCTGTTCATGCCTGGTTAAAATGTGCTTAATATCTGAATCATACAATGCATCATAAATATGGATGACTTGCCCCCCTGGATATCCAAAAATGGTATCCACTCCTTGCTCCTTAAGACACTGCACTAAAATTTGCGCCCCGGACATTTTCACCTTCTGTCACACCCCTTGCTCATAATAAAATTGTATAGTATGGCCCTGTAGTATTGAAACCTATTCAATAGAATAGTGTGTCTTTTCAGTTCTAAACAAAGCCCTTGATACCTAACTTCCTTTTTACCCGGAAAAGGCTTTACAGGTAAAACAAAAACCTTTCATTCCTGACAATTAAATTGTCAGGGACGAAAGGTTATAATCCTCGCGCGGTACCACCCTGCTTGCCTTTGTCACTCAAACAAAAGCCACTTCCTCTATGCATAGCATTGGTTCTGGTAACGGGTAACCAACCCGACCCAACCTACTACCCTAGGTGCTCCCACAAGAGACTAAGATTCAGCCGGCGACTCCAGGGCGATGTTTTTCACCTGTGCCGGCACCGGTTCCCAGCTTTCCCGGCTCTCTGAGGCCTCAACATACAGGCTATGAATCCCCTTCATTGCCTTTCCATAGATAATTGATAATATAATATCAAGTATACAAAAATGGATTTTGGATGTCAAGTCAAGAAATACATTCTCAAATTTGCTTCTTTTCTAAATCCAATATCTGAGTGTGAGGGTTTTTCCCAAAAAAATAAATTTTACTTTATTTATCATATCATTCTTTGGATTACTTCATATCAAGGAATTTATATTGCCAACCAAATGAAGCAACTTCTTCTTTCCTAGCATACTGCTGCACCATGGTTTCAATGAGCTGTTTTGTCACTTGTTCATTTTGTTTTACCATCAATTTCTGGTGCTGCAAAAAATTATCTAAAACTTGTTTTTGTCGCTGGGTAATTTCATGCAATTGATTCATATAATGAAATGTTTGACAAGCCATATCTTCTTCTATTTTCTGTTTATAAAGCATATAGGCAGGACTATGCTTCTCATATTGCTCCAAAAGGGATAACAATTGCGGCAGCTTCTGGAATGTATAGTTATCATTGTATTCTTTGATTGTATGCTCCAATTCATGGTAAAAACATTCAATTTCCTTGATAACTTGCCAGGATTCCCTTTCTATGATTTGCAATCTTTGCACAGCAATTTCCTGTACTTTTTCTTGCATGGCTCCAATGGTTTGGACCAGCATTGTCATACCCTGGGCCTTGGCTTTTGCCAAAGCAGCTTCGCCTTCTACATGACACTGTAAAAACTCCAAACAAATATTTTGCATCAAACCAAGGCGTTCTTCGTCCCTTGCAGCCAAAGTCAGGGGGAAATTTGTTAGACTCTCTTCCACTTCCCTATACCCATCCTTGTCAGCAACAATATCAGAGGTATATACGGTTTGTTTTTCTTCTGGCAATGTAGGATGCTCAAACAATCCCCTTAAGAACATGGCAATTCTGCCAAAAAAACTCATAACTTTTTCCCTTCCCTTGCCTCTATATTCATTTCTTTGTTTGATTCAGATGCTTTGTATTCTTGTTGCATCAAATCTTTTCGCATTTTATATATCAAAGCATTGTATTCCTTTTCGCGTTTTTTTAATGCTTCTCCATAGGCTAGGCTATCAGAAAAATAGATTGCTAAATTTTTTTGTTTGAACACAACAAATTCTGTTAAAACTTCCTGGGAAACTTTGGCTATGTTTTCATTTTGCATACACTCATATATTTCATCCATTTGCAATTGTAAAAGAGGTTGGGCCCATTTTAACAAAAAAAGCCGATCATCCGTTTTTGGTAAGGCAAAAATCACTACATTCAGTTCATTGAGGAATTTAGCAGTAATTTTATATAATTCGTTTTCTGTCTCAAATTTTTCCTGCAATGCCCCATTGAGCTGAAAAGCGAATTTTTGATAAATATCTTTTTTATCTTCCAAATAAAACTGATTGATTTCATTTTTGAAAGTTTCTAATAGGTGAATTACTTTTGCAAGCACACTGGATTCCCCTGTCTCCAAAGGAAAAAGCAAACTTCCATCAAGTCCCCGACGGATCAAAGGTAAAAAGCTTTCTTCAATGAGAAACCGTATATTCTGCCAATCCACAAACCATTGTTCATATATTTCTTGGTCTATACGCTCATTTTCGCAAATTTGGATGAATTTTTCTTTTAAAACAGTTTTAAAGGTATAATAATCTGCATTCCATTGCTCCCAACATTGAATCACTTGCCTAATAAATTCTTTGTTTTTTTCTAAAAACGCCATTTTCAAAAGGGCCTTATTTATCATGCTGGCCATATTCTCTACCACCAAGGGAAAACTTGCCCTTGCTTCTTTTTCTAATAAGGCCAGCTCTTGCAAGGAATTTTCCTTCTCATTGATAACACTGATGCGGGTAAAAAACTGTTCAGCTTGTCTTTTCATAGAAAGCAATTTGGTTTGGATATCATTGATGCCCAAGGAAAAATTATTTTTCAAAAAAAGCTGCCTGTCTCTCAACAAAGCATTTTCTTCTGGGCTTAAATTCATAGCATCCTGATATGTTCTGGTTAAATGAAAGCAAATGCCCTGAAAATCAATTTCCCCTTTTAGGCTCTCATACTCATACAAACGATTCATACAATCATCAACAACAGAAATAAGGGCCTCATAATACTGAATCACAGAGGAGTGAATTACTTGGATATCATATTGAGCTAATATTGTGTGATAGTCAAAACTAGGAGCTGCTATTTGCTTTGTAACATTTTCGTGGCTTGTATCAACCAATTGTTGCTTGACAGGGAATGTTTGGCCACAGATTCTTTTATAAATCCTAACTATCTCTTGCTGCTCAAAAACGGGCTCCAATTGATTTTCAAGCATAAATAACAGAATAGCTTGTAACCGTTCCCCTTCTGTGTTTTTTTTATGGCATGCCATGACGGCATTTTTATAATAACGACAACAAGGCAAAACGCAATCTGCATATAAACTGACGTGCAAATTATATAAATTAATGCCAGTGAGTTTATCACCTTTAGGCGAGGTCTGCCCAAAACAATCACAAAACCAACGATTTTCATTTAAAATCCTATATTCAAATCCCTGTTGGAAGGGAAATGATTTATCCTGTATCATTTCTTTGAATTCATCATAAGTAGGCAATACCCAAGCTTCATATCCATCCAATTTTGTTTTTTTAATCAATTCTTTGCAAGTTTCTTCAGTGTAATAATTTTTATCGTCTTTTCTGTAAGGGAAATATTTTAAATTTGCCCATAA
>CATZDY010000071.1 GCA_958417755.1 uncultured Peptococcaceae bacterium | reverse complement strand
AATCCTACGCCAGGAAGGCAAATTCAAATCAATCATTATGGGAAGCAAATACCCGGAAACGTAGTCCCCCGTGGCTTCCCGGTATTCCCTGGACAGGCGCCAGGGCTGAAATTCGATAACCCCTGGAATTTGGCCCACATGGCGGAAATAATCAATGTTGTTCTCGATTTTATGAAATACGCAGCCTCTTTGGGCCATTTCCAGCAACATGGTCAGTGTTTCCGCTTCTTTGCGTCCAGCCCTTTGGGCAATAACCCCAGCGGTTTCGAATTGATGGGCTGATACATGGATGGCCAATTTGGCATGCTCTGGCAGGTACAAGGTGCGCAGCATTTCTAAATCAGCCCCTTGGGGCATGCCCTGGATTTCCGAAGCTTGGGGGAAACCGGAAGAGATTTCATCCAAAATCTCCCTTAGCTTTTCATAATAAGGCAGATATTCAGGATCCCTAGCCCGTTCATCCATGGCCGGGATACCGGAATATTCATTACGTGAAATTTTGGACATATGATGGTAAACTTGGGCCACTCTGGCTTTGTCCTTTTCTTTACTCATCTTTTCATCTCCTTTCAAGATTTTTGAATCCAGACTGCTTTGAAAATCAAACTGGCCTAGTAGGATTTTCTGTTGGCATTTGCTTTTGGTAGCATATTGGCTGTTGTAAGCACTTTTTGGGCAAGTGCCTCATGTTTTATGCTTTACTTTTTAAAGCTGGCTTAAGCACCAGGTATGCCTGTTTTAGGATAAGGTATGTTCCTTTTTGTTTCATCTCACCGAGATGATTTTCTTTGGGAACTTCAGGTGCTGCAAAACCTGAAGGAACTAGATAATACCAAGGCATTGAGGGCATCCACTAGCAAGTCAATGATAGATGCATGTTCCAGGGATTGTATGGAGGAATGATCGCTAAAACCCCCGATACCTTCCTGAAAAGCTTGATTTAGCAGGTGTATGGCCTGCTCCTGACCTTGGCTTTCCTCCAGCTGATTTTGGTCAATTTTTTGCTGCAAAGCCAGTAGTTTCTCTGCTAAAATTAGCAAATCAGGTAAATCCGCTATATTGGCCAATAACTCGTAATAGGTTGCTTCAGTCACTGAACGCCGATTATTGACCACCCGCCCCCGTTCCTGCAGGGCCTGCCAGCAAAGGGCTGGGTCCACGCCATAGGGTTGCATGAGTGCTAACACATTTGCCATACTGTTTCCCCCCTGTCTGATATGAAATTTCCCTCTGTAGAGTTTCATGTTTTAGGCTGTTGGGCAATCATACGATATCATGTAAATGGTAACCAATACCTTTTATGAATCCCTATGTTGCTTTTATTTGTAAATTTTTTCACCAATACATGTAAGGTTATACCTTACATTGGCCTTATTGAGATAGTGGAGGTATGGCCGGAAACAAGCATTATGGCATTTGTTTGCCCACCTAGCCTCAAGAACTAAAGCTTGCCCTAAGTTTCCCCCCATTTCTGGATGCTTACTTTTTTCCCTTGAGCAGAGCATTTGCTTTGCCCCATTATACCATTGGCTTTGGAGAATAAAAAGCTTGGAAATTTGTTTTAGAAGATTAAAATTTTAAGGGGAGGAACATGGCAAGGCAGCGAAAAAATTCCAAAAGTTTGAAAGCTGTTCTATCTGGCAAGCTATCCCTAGTTATAGAAGATATAGTTGGAAGGATTCCCTAGCCCTTTGGGGTATTCTATCATCATAGGGGATCTATACAGTAGCATTTTGGATGTAGTCCCGTTATAATATACATATAAGGAATTTCTAAGGAGAAATACAGCATATGGAATTTAGACAATTGGAAGCTTTTGTGGCTGTAGCAGATTGGAGCAGTTTTTCCGAGGCAGCGAGAAAGCTTTCGTTGACCCAGCCTGCCATTAGTGCCCATATTCAATCTTTGGAAGATGAGCTGGCCACCCAATTGATTGTTCGCAGCACCAGAAGTCTAGCTTTGACCAAAGAAGGGGTGCTTTTGTATGAATATGCCACCAGTGTGTTAAAACTGCGGAAAAAAATCTATGAAGAATTTGCAGGACAAAAGCCTGATTGTATTAATATTGGGGTTTCTGCTGTGCCTTCAAGCAATATGGTGCCGGATTTGCTGGCCAAATATCATAAAAAGAAGCCGGATTTAACCTTTGATGTATGGCAATCGAACAGCCTGGATGTGATTGAAAAGGTAGCGGAACGAATCTTAGATCTAGGGTTTGTAGATACGGATGTGGCGGACGAAAAAAAGTGCGTATTTGAACCTTTGGTGCAGGATGAATTGGTGATTGCCGCACCCGCTACGGATTACTATAAAAAATTGGCCAAGCAACCTTTTTTTTTGCAGGATTTTTTGCAAGAACCAATGATTATTTGGGAAAATAGGAATGGAAAAGGAAAGGAACAGGAGGAATTCTGGAAAAAAATAGGTATTTCTGATTTAAAAAACCAGCTTCATGTGGTAGCCTATATGAATACCCCGGAAGCCATCAAAAAAAGCATCATCAAGGGTTTAGGGATTTCCATTATTCCTGCTGACTCAGTGGAGGATGCAAAGCGGGAAGGAAAAATAGTGACCTTTTCTTTGGGGGAATATGATGCTTATAGCAATCTATATATTGTCTATTTGAAAAATATTATTTACCGTCGGCAAATCCATGATTTTGTAAAATTCATCCGGCAGATATATTTAAAACAAAATGCTAACACTAAATTTTCGGTTAAAATTTAGTGGCATGATAAATAAAAAACAGTTCAGGGCTTAAAGCAGGGAAAGGAACCTTTGTGTTAAAGGGGACTTTCTTTTTTTATGGCCACTGAGCGGTATTGCTTGGTTTTCTATGGAAAAATGTTGAGAAACCACGGGGGATATTGGGAAGGCAAAAGGATTTTAAATCTAGTTTGAGCACAAAGAAAGAGTATCCCAAGGCCAAAGAGTTAGGGGTAAGGGCAGGGGGTTGGAAAGGTTTTTGCTTGTAGAAAAATAAAAGGATTTGCTATGGTTTTAAAAGACAAATCCGGGGAATAAAAAGTATTGACATAATTATTGTTTTAATTTATATTTTATGTATAAAATATTTTTTTATAATTATTTATAAGTATTTCTTATAAAGTATTGAGTATATCCAATGCTTTATGGGAAATAGACAAAAGCTGACAGGGATTACAAATACAATGGCTTATAAAAATATGTGGAGGAGGAGATACAAATGCAAACTTGCACTTACAAGAACCTGACAATTGAAAAAAAAGAGAATGTGGGGATTATCACAATCTTTAATCCTCCGGAAAACAGATTCTTTCTCAGTATGTTAAAAGAAATGAGAAAAGCTTTTGCCCAATTGGATATGGATGAAGGGGTGCGTTTAATCATGCTCAAATCCAAGGGAGAAACCTTCTGTACCGGGGGAGATGTGCGGGCAATTCTTGATAGCACCGATTGGGCTGGCACGGAGTTTTTCCTCAATGTATCGGAGACCGGAAAAGCCATCCGCAATACGGTGAAACCCACCCTGGCTGTGGTGGACGGTTGGGCCACTGCAGGGGGGGGTATTATGGCCACTGCTTGTGATATGGTGATTGCCTCTGATAAAGCCCGTTTTGGGGCCACAGCCATTCACTTTGGTTTATTATGTTTCTTTGGACCAGCAGTTTTGTTGCCAGCGGTTGGCATCAAAAAGGCCTTTGAATACTGTATCACCGGTGATTTGATTATGCCCGAGGAAGCGGAGCAAAGGGGGATGATCAATAAGGTGGTGCCTGCGGATCAATTGGAAGAGGCGGCTTGGGAAATGGCCCGTAAAATTACAGCCAAGAGTCCCAGTGCCGTGATGTTAGGCAAACGTTGTTTGAAAACCTGTATTGGTTTAGATATTGACAAAGCCATGTCTCACGGGGCTGCCTGCATGGTGCAATATCAAATGACTGCCGAAGCCCAGGAAGGCATGACTGCATATTTGGAAAACAGGGAAGCTAATTTCCAAATTGAAAGTGTGCAAGGGGATTATTCCATAAAACGCAAAGCTTAAATCCCTGAACTAAGATAAGTATGTGTGATTCAGTTGATTTGGAAAAAAGGAATTTGAAAAAAGAATCCTGGAAAGAAAAATGAAATTCCTCTGCCTCTTTTTCGCTTTTGCTAAAAAGGGCAGAGGCAGTACACCCCTAGCCACTGTGGTGCCGTTGCTTTTTCTTGGAATGGAAAACAGTGTATGTTGGTTTGTGAATATATGTACTTGTGGGAATTTCAATCTTGAGGACAATACAAGGAGCTATGAAAATGAAAACCTTGAAGGAGGGATTTGAAATGGCAAATGCTTTGCTGCAAGAATTGAAAGAAACCATTTTAACCTTTCAACCGGAAAAAGCGGTGGAAGTAACCAAAAAAGTCCTGGAAGCAGGAATTGAGCCAGTGGAGGCTGTGAATGTTATGGGGGAGGGATTGAATGAATTGGGGGATAGGTTTCAGGCCATGGAAGTGTTCTTGCCAGAGATTTTGGAAGCTGCCAGTGCCTTTAAAAAGGCCATGACTTTGCTGGAACCTGAAATTTTAAAAAATGCCAAGGATCGTGCTGTTCGTCCTAAGGTGGTTATCGGGACTGTTAAGGGAGATGTTCACACTGTGGGGAAGGATATGGTGGCCATCATGCTGACAGTGGGAGGTTTTGACGTAAAAGATCTGGGGGCTGATGTGGATCCCAGTGTATTCATCAACGAAGCCCAGGCCTGGGGGGCTGACATCATTGCTGCCTCTGCTTTGATGTCCACCACAGTGGTGAATCAAAAAGAAATTATCATCTTTTTGGAGGCTAAACATTTGCGCCAGCAATACAAATTCATGGTGGGTGGGGGCCCTTGTTCCAGCCAATGGGCGGAATCCATTGGGGCTGACGGTTACGGTAAGGATGCTGTCAGTGCTGTGGAGGCAGCCCAAAAATTGGTGAATATGTAATCTTCCATCATATCCTGTTGCTGCATGGTTATAAGAAAATTAATCACTGTAATGGGTGTCAAAATATACAATTCTTATTCTTTTAAAGGGGGTATTGAAATGATAGGCGCCAGAGGGAAATTATTTGAATTTTGGTCAAGGGCTGAGACTGGACCTGTTTGTTTTGAAGATGAATTTTACGGCAAAGTATATTGGCAGAAATTAAAAGATATAACCCAAAAGTATGAAATCCAGTACCAGCCAAAAGAAATGATACCTTTGGATGATGAGATGATTGACAGACTATGGCAAGCTGCCATTGAATTGGTGCTGGAAGTGGGAGTCCTATGTGTAGACACCAAGAGAATCATTCAATTTACAGAACAAGAAATCAAGGATGTGCTTGACAATATTCCAGACCATTTTTCTTTGGGACGGGATAAGGATTGTCAGACCTTTTACCATCGAGGCATAGAAGATTATGATGCTTTAAAACACCCTGTTTTCGCCACAGGACGTATTTTGGGGCCAATTTCTGAAGATTTATATGAAAAAATTGCTTGGAGCTTTATCCAAGAACCCCTCTTGGATTATATTGCTTTTCAAGGGAACCTGGTCAAAATATACGGCATTGATGTAAAGCCCAATTCACCCTGGGAAATGATGGCAGAAATGAAGTGCGCCGCTTTGGTGAAAGATCTTTGCCGCCGGGCTTGCCGGCCTGGTATGGGGGATGGAGGCATCAGAACCATTACGTTGAACAGCCAACTCAATACCTATGGCAGTTGGGGATTGCAAACAGGTGATAATAAATGTGCCTTGATTATCCCTCACCACAAGATTGATTATGATCACTTGAATAGAGCCTTGGCCTGGCACTCCCATGGTATCTGTGTGCAAGGGGGCATGTGCAGCTACATCGGTGGTTTGTCCGGCGGCCCAGCCACTTCAGCGGTTACCGGTACGGCGGAATTTATCATCAACAAACTGCTGTTGGATATCAATATCGATGGTTCTTGGGCTGTGGATGCTATGTATTTTAGCAATACCAGCAAATACTCCCTGTGGTGCAGCAATTGGCAAAATGCTGCGGTGGTGAAAAATACCCATACAGCCCCTTTGATTGGCGGTGGTTGGCAAATGACTTGCGGGATAGGTTCTGAAGAATTTTTCTGGGAATCCGCAGCATCAGCCATTAGTGCTGTGGTGCTGGGTTGTGGGGCTTCCGGCGGGTGCGGGTGCCAAAGCGGAGGTTTGGACCAGTCCTGCGGGTTAGGGGCAAGGTTTACTGCAGAGGTGGCCAAAGCAGTGGCCAAGGCCAAGATGACAAGGGAACAAGCTAACAATGTTGTTTTGGCTTGTATGCAAAAATACCAGCCTTTCATTGATAACCGCACGGCCCATACCAGGGGCGGCGATTTCCGAGAATGCTATGATTTAGAGACTGTGCAGCCCAAGAAAGCGTATTTAGCACTGTATGAAAAAGTGAAAGCAGAATTAAGGGCCATGGGTGTTCCTGTATAATACTTAAAGTGCCCATGAAACAAAACCGCAAAATATTAAATCAGGAGCCACTCTTCATTTCTAACCCAAACCATACTTTTACCCACGATTTTTCTAGAATCCTTTTATGTAAAGATATCAGTTCCCTTTATTTTATGTCTTAAGTACAAACTTACGGAAAATTGGCTTTCCTAAGGTTTCGCCCAAATTGCTGTGGTTGATGTTTTTTCTTTCTGTACAACCCTATTGTTCTTGGGTTTAGTAGCAGTGTTTGATTTACTATTTTTCAGAAAAACCCCTTTATTACCCATTCATTCCTATTGCCCAGGAAAATTGAATCATTACTGCAAAAACTTTCAGTATTGCTAAGGGCTGCTTGTTTCCTAATGTTCGTTAAAAAGATTTTAAAGCAAGATAAATTCAGGTTGTCCTCAAAGAAATGCCTTTGGTTTGAGGACAACCATAAAGTAAAATGACTTTCTTAAGCCTTTATCCATAAAACAGATGAAAAATATAAAGGCCAAGACTTAGCAGGAACAAGTACCAATAATAACACCTGTACTTGCTGTGAAGGTAAATGTATCAATTCCGGATTTTGAGATAGGAGGGATTGGCCATGACAACCCTGGAAATAAGGATTCCAGATAGCCGTGATTTTTTAAAAGGACTGCCTTGGATTTTGGTTTCATTTCTATTAACCATCATAACCTTTTTGCTCATCATACCGTTTTTTTCCTTATTTATGGAAAAAGCCCAAGCAGAATATGCTGCTTGCATCTTTGGGCCGTTACTGGCATTACAGGTATGTTTACACGGTTTGGCCGAGAATTGGCCTTTCCACCAGGTGAAAAATCGCTGGGCCAAGGGTTTTGGTTTGTTGGTTTTATCCCTTGTTTGCCAAGTTTTATTCATTCTTGTTTTGCACTTGGTTTTTCAGGTGGATTTGGTGACTTGGGGGTTTCCCATTGTGGCCACTTTGTGGCTTTTTATCGCTGCCACCAGTTTTGTAGGCGGGGATGCCCATTTGCCTGATGTGAAACCCACCACCAGGACTTTGATGAATCTCATCATTGCCATTGGGGGAACCAGCCTGATTCTCAATACCATCAACTGGTTTCCTGCCTATTGGTTTTGTTTTCTACAGATTCTCATGGTCACCGGCGGGGCTGCCTATTACTTTCGAAAAGTAAAACAGCCAATATTCAGCATTTGCGTGTGGGCCCTTTTATTCGGTCTTATGTGGCTTGCCCAACACATTGCTTCTTGGATTGGAGGCTGGGAAACAGTTTCCACTTGGGCTGATTCCTGGACCTGGTCTTATTTGGGGTTTTTGAATGAAATTGGCGTTTGGTTTGCCGTGGCCTGTGGCTTGACCTTCGCAGGTTTACAAATGGTGCATTGCTGGCCTTTTAGTCGCATGCGGCAACCCTGGGCTACCCCGGTGGCCGGGGTTGTGGTGTTTGCCCTTTGTGCTCTTATTGCTTGGCTGGCCATTGTCTTAACACAACTGCTTTATCCTACTCTGGATTATGCCTCAGTTTTATGGTATGCCCAAGTCCTGGCTTGGCAGTTGGTGGGTTGGACCTTTGTTTTCGTGTATTCCTTCCAAGCAGGAATGGAGCCCTATCTTTGGGTTGGACAAAAGACGCCAGGCACTTGGGCGGATGTGGATTAAATAATAAGGTGCTGGCTGACTTTAAGCCATGGTTTGCCATACTGTCAGCCAAACATGGAAACACAGGAGGGCAATAGAAAGTATAATCATTTTTCCCAGGGCGAACCGGTGTGTTCGTCCTTTTTGACAATTATTTTCTCAAGTCCTTTTTTTTAGGTGAAGTGTTTTGCTGAGAGCCTGGGATTGACAAAGAAAGTTGATGTAATACAATGGTTACAAAATAATATTCTTCCCCAGAGAAACGGCAAAAGCCCAGACTCAGGAATAGAGAGCTGGTAACAGAGAAAAAGGTTATATGCCCAAGGGGTTTTTGGGAATAACTTCAATTTTAGGAGAAACTGAATAAGCAGTTTTCTTCGCAATTTTTTTGCAAACTGTCAGGGCTTCCCAGGAGGTAAGAGTATGAACAAGGAAAATAGCATTCTCATTGCCTGTTCCATGTTGGAACCTGAAATCAACAAATCCAAGCAAGCCCAGGGCTTGGATCTGCCTGTGGTTTGGGTGGACCGGGCTCTTCATGAGGTTCCCAAGCAATTGCAGGAGCATTTGCAAACAGAAATTAACAAACATCAGGATAAACAATATATTTTGCTGGGCTTTTGTCTATGCGGCAATAGTGTGCTGGACCTGGTTAGCCCCCAGGCAATTTTGGTAATCCCCAAGTTCGATGATTGCATTCGTATGTATTTAACCACTAAGCCTGGGGTTAGCCCCCAAACCCGCACAGATTGTATGTATTATACCAGCGGGTGGCTGGATTACGACGAGGCGATCCAACACAAGCTTAAACAGTATGTGGAGCAGTATGGAGAGAAAAAGGGGCAGCGGTTACTCCAGCTCATGTATGGTCACTACAATGAAGTAAAGCTCATTGCTTTGCCTAGCTATGGGGTGGAGGAGTACCTGCCTATTGCAGAGCAAATTGCCAGCACCTTAGGGCTTAAGGCTGGAGTATGCCAAGGGACAATGCGCAGCATTGATAAATTATTAACCTGCGCTTGGGATGAAGAATTTTGTGTGTTTGGTCCAGGGGAACGGGTGACAATGAAGCATTTTGATGGAAGGGCCATTTAAAATATCAGGGGAAGGCAATTAATTTTTAACCCTTGGCAAATTCTTGTAAAACATAGGACTTTGTAGCGCTATACAGACCTTATGTTGTAAGTCCTGTTAGAAATTTATCGGGCTCGCATTTTGACCCCCAAATCTGCAAGGCAAAGGGTGGGGTTTTAGGCCTTAAGATCTTAAAAGAGAAGGTTATTCCAGGCAAAAGCCTGTTATGAGGATTGTGGTGGTTCGCGGAAAACGGTAAAGAGTTTTAAAAGGAGGCTATTTTATGTATTGTGACAGCACAACCCAAATCCATTTCAGCCCCAGCGGAACAACCGCCCAGGTGCTGGCCCATTTTACCCAGGCATTGACAGGCCAAGCCAAAACCATTGATTTGCTCAACAATCCTCCTACAGAGGAAACCTCATTTGGCCCAGAGGATTTTGTGGTGGTGGGCCTGCCCGTGTTTGCCGGTAGGATTCCTTCCGTTTGCCCGGCCATGCTTGCCAAACTCAAAGGCCAAAACACCCCGGCTGTGGCCATTGTGGTGTATGGCAATCGGGATTATGACGATGCCTTGGTGGAATTGTGCGATCTACTGCAAGCCAAGGGTTTTTTGGTCCTGGGGGCTGCTGCCTTTATTGCCCGGCATTCCATTTTTCCCGTTGTGGCCACAGCCAGGCCTGACGGAGAGGATCAACAGAAAATCACCCAATTTGCCCGACAGTGCCAAGAAAAATTGGCCAAGGGAAAAGAGGCTTTTGTTCTCCAAGAAACAGTAAAAGGAAACCGGCCCTATAAGGAGACAACAGCCTTGCCCCTCATTCCCACAGGGGATGCTGCTTGTACCAAATGCCAAACCTGTGTGGCCATTTGCCCCACCAAGGCCATTGCAGAGGATGATCCTACCCAAACGGATCCAGCCCGGTGTATTTCTTGCACTGCTTGTATTTATATCTGCCCAGCACAGGCCCGGCAATTCCGGGGGGAAATGTATCAAACCACCAGCAAGGCCTTTGCAATAAAATGCAGTACCCGCAGGGAACCGGAAATTTTCCTTTAGAATAAGGACAAATCCATTGCCCGGTTTGAAGCCAAGGAAATAAAACAAAGGATAGCTTACAATGGAACTAGAAAAAGGCCAAATTTCCCTTGGCCTTTTTTTCATGGGCAGGGAAAACAGGGTGATTCATGTAATATACTATAAACCCAGAGACAACCAGCTGTTTTCCAGCAGGATGTTTCTTAGCAGGAAGAAAGGTAGGAATCCATGAACCAAAACATCAAAAAACAAGTGGGAGCCCTTTTGTTGGCTTTGATTTTGCTTTGTTCAAATGTGCCCTCAGCCTTTGCTGGCACGGTTCTCAATGATTTAACGGAACAAGGGGCGTTGACTAACCCTGCCTACGCCACCCGGGAGCAGATGTTGGCCTTCTTAATGACCGCAGCGGATGATTATCAGGCTCTCCCAAAGGATCAAAATGCCTTGACCAAAGACTTGGGGGAGGGGAGTTGGACAGGGCAAAAGCCCATGACCCGTTTGGAAACCTTGGTGCTCATCAGCCGGCTTTTTGGTCCCTTGCCTAAACCAAAGGGAAACGATGCCCGCCTTAGCCCCCAACATGTGGCTTTTATGGATGTACCGGATTGGGCCAATGCTGCGGTGGAAAATTTGCGGCAAGGAGGCATTTTGGCTGCAACCAAAGATAACTGCCTTCATGGCAATGAACCCATGACCTTGGAGGAAGCCCAAAGGATTATCCGGCGTATTTGGGCCCATTTGGGCAGCAATATGAGGGATGATTTTTACAATACCATCAACAAAGATTGGTTGGACCACAGTACCATACCAGAAGGTGAAAAAGAAAACAGTATGGTCATGGACTTGGTGGATAAAGTCCATAAGCAGCAAATTGCCTTGGTGCAAGAAATCATCCAAACCCCCCATGCCCAAGGCAGCAATGAGCAAAGAATGTATGATTTTTACCACAACATTGTGGATATGAAAGCTCGTAACGCCCAGGGCGTGGCACCGTTACAACCCTATCTGGAGGCAATTAGCCAAGCAGAAACAATGCCAGCTCTTATGCAAGTAGACCGGTGGATGGCCCAGGAATTGGGCAAAAGCTCCTTTTTTACCCTTTTGCTTTTGCAGAGCCAGGAAAACCGAAACGACATTTCCCTGGGGATCCGAGGTTTTCTTCCCTATGGGGCCAAGGAGATATACCAAAACCCTTTGGGAGCAGAATACCAACGTTACCAAACATATTTGACCAAGCTCCTGGTATTGAGCGGCGAATCTTCGGAAACTGCGAAGGACCAAGTAAAAGCCTATATGGATATGGAAGCAACTTTATACCAAAGCATGCCAGAGGATCAGGAAGAAATGGCAGCCTATACCCCTTATCGCATGAAAAATCTCCAAGCCATGATTCCCCAGGGAAATCCCCAAGCATTGATTGCTGCCATGGATTATGTAGTGCCGGACAAACTGTTGGTAGCCAATTTTACTGCCTTCCAAGCCTGGGGTCAATACTTGGAGCCAGCACACCTTGATTTGTTGAAAATTGTGGCCAAGCTAAAGCTATTACAAGACAATGCCTCTTATTTAAGCCAAGATTTTCTGGACGCTGTGGCAACCTATAAAGGCCAAAAGATAAAGATCTTAACCCCCAAAACCTTGGAGCAAGAGGCCCTGGGGCAGATTTTGGAGCATCTCAGTTTTTGTTTGGACCAAAAGTATGTGGCGCGCTATTGTTCCCCAGCTGTAAAAGAAGATGTGGAGAAAATGGTACAAGGTTTGATTGCTGTGTATCAAGAGCGCATCAAGGGATTGACTTGGATGAGTGCAGCCACCAAAAGAGAAGCTTTGCAAAAATTAAATACCATGCAAATCCAAGTGGCCTATCCAGATACTTGGGAGAATACATTGCCCCCTGTGAACATCAAAGGGCTGGCAGAAGGAGGCAGTTATATGGCCAATATGGCAGCCCTGGAACGCCATAAGGTAAAGCAAAATGTCCAAAAACAGAAAAATTTGGTTCCTCACAATGCCTGGGCTTTATCTCCCATGACTGTAAATGCTGGCTATAAACCCACCGGAAACCTCATGGCCATTCCTGCGGCCATGTTGCAAGCCCCTTTTTATGATGGCAAAGCCAAGCTAGAAGCAAACCTGGGGGGCATTGGCACCATCATTGCCCATGAAATCACCCATGCCTTTGATAGTACTGGGGCCCAGTATGATGAAAAGGGACGGGCTGTCAATTGGTGGACCCAAGAAGATGCTGATAATTTTCAAAAACTTTGCCAACAAGTGGTAGACTTTTATGCTGGGCAGGAAATTGCCCCTAATGTGTATGTGGACGGGGTACAAACTTTAAATGAAAATATAGCGGATATAGGGGGCATGGCCTGTGTACTACAAATGTTAAAGCAATTGGAGAACCCTGATTATGATGCCTTTTTCCGCCATTACGCCCAGGTACGGGTATCCACCAGTGCAAGTCTTACTCATTTGGTCCAGGATGTCCATAGTCCCATGTCCCTGCGAGTGAACCGAGTTTTAGTGAATTTTGCGGAATTCTATGAAACCTATGGCATCAGAGAAGCTGACGGCATGTATGTGGCCCCAAAAGACAGGATTCATATCTGGTAATCCCTTGGCTTAAGTTGACCCTAACTTTAGGGCAATCTTATCTTTTTTAGTTACACTTTGATGCAAAGAATAGCAGATATGGGACCTTACATATTTTTTTGAAAAACTAAACAAACAGAAGGTAATATTTGAAAAAAGACAAGCAAAGAGCAAAATAACCGAATCTCTTATGAAAATATTAATTAAGAGAGGGTGACTGAGTCAAAGATTTGTAAGATGATGTGCCAACATTGTCGTCGACCTCAGATAGTGTAAAAAACCCGGGAGGTCGACGACAATTTTATGCTATTTTTCGGAAGAAAGAGGATGAATCTAGGAATATTAGGAAAATAGAGGAATTTATTTATAAAAATTTACCTTTTCATATGCCCAAAAGTCGTGTAAAATGGGTTTATAAGTTACCTATAAGGAATTGAAACTAGAAATATTTAGGAGGAATCAAAATGCGAAGAATCGGTTTATAAGTTACCTATAAGGAATTGAAACTTCCTTTTAGGTAAATGCAGCTTGGCTGCAAATACCGTTTATAAGTTACCTATAAGGAATTGAAACTACTATGCTA
>CATZDY010000070.1 GCA_958417755.1 uncultured Peptococcaceae bacterium | reverse complement strand
GTTCTATCAGCATTATCAGCATTAGACAACATCTGATCTTCATTTCTATATTGAATACTCGCTTTTGATGTAACCCCAGCTGGCAAAAGTAATGTAGCCATCATCTCATCTGTATATTTCTCAACATATTTAACTACTTCTGGCCTCGTACCAACAAAGCTCATATCACCTAAAATGATGTTAATTAACTGTGGAATTTCGTCAAGCCTAAATTTCCTTAAAATCTTTCCAACTTTGGTAATCCTATTATCATTCTTTGTTGTTACTTGGGCACCAATATTATCAGCATTTTCAACCATAGTTCGAAATTTAAAAATTTTGAATTGCTTTCCGTATTGTGTAACTCTAACTTGACGGTATATAACAGGTCCTTTGGAATCAATTTTGATAGCAAAACCTATAACAATCAATATAGGAAAAAACAGAATAAAGGTAAGAATAGCAATAAGTATGTCCAATAGTCTTTTGGCAAATAAATAGAACCGTTTCTTATATAAAAGGGCATGATACTTTTTTACACTATCTTTTTTTAGGCTATCCGGTAAGTCTTCCCATTTTCTAAGTAGCACTTTGCTATTCTCCTATTTGCTTTTTATTTTTTAGTTCATATTATTTAAGAACCGCTTCTATAGCCCTTTTTAAACTTTTACCCACATACTCCACATCATCATCACTCAATAAGGTATGAAGTGGGAGTGTAATCTCATTCTTATACATATTAAAGGCATTGGGATAATCCTTAATGTCAAATCCTAAGTTCTTATAAGCTGTAAACATGGGCAGTGGCTTGTAGTGAACATTACAGGCTATACCCACCTCAGCCATTGTAACGATAATTTTATTTCTTTCATCTTCCCTAATTCCAGGTATTCTCGCTAAATAAAGATGCCCTGAGGATTCAAAGTCTTCACCATAATGCTGCATACTTCGAATTCCCAATGGCAGCAATGCTCTATCATACATCTTAATAATCCCTTTGCGTCTCTCTATCAGACCCGCATATCTGCTTAACTGCATCAAACCAAAACCAGCCAATATATCAGTCATATTGCATTTATAGGCCGGATATAGGATGTCATATTCCCATGTACCTTTTCGGTTTTTTGCTAATGCATCCTTAGACTGGCCATGCAAGCTATATAGCATGAATTGTTTATACAGCCAGTCATCATCTAATCCAATATCTCCACGCCAAACCACTGCACCACCTTCAGCTGTGGTGAGATTTTTGACTGCGTGGAAAGAAAAACAAGTAAAGTCTGCAACTTGCCCGCACTTGAACCCTTGTCTTTCTGCACCAAAAGCATGTGCTGCATCAGCCATTACGATGATTCTATTCAATAACTTTTGAAGCTGGTTATTGGCTTTAAACAATTCTCTTTTAATCTCTATAACTTCATATATGGTATCGTAATCACACATCTTGCCCGCTATATCCACAGGGATTAAGGCCTTTGTTTTCTCTGTAATGGCATCAGCAAGCTTTGAATAGTCCATCTCAAAAGAATCCGGAGCAGTATCAACCAGTACAATTTTTGCCCCTACATGGTCTACTATAGAAGCAGAAGCCGTATATGTATAAGCTGTCGTAATCACTTCATCCCCAGGGCCTATACCTAAAATACGGAGCGTAAGCTCCATGGCTGCTGTAGCAGAGCTTAAACATACTGCTTTATTCGTACCAATATATTCAGCGATTCTCTTTTCAAATTCTTTTGTTCTAGGACCAGTTGTAATCCAGCCAGATCTCATTATTTGTATAACTTTTTCAATCTCCGCATCTGTAATATCCGGCGGAGAAAAAGATATGTTTCTAACTCCATCCACTTGGTTTACCTCACTTTAAATAAGCTTTTTATCCTGACATTTATATTTTTCTAGTAGGTTGGTACTTAGTTAGCAACTATTTTTTCCAACTAACTACTAATCTACTAAACACAATTTTTTAATCTATTTTTCTACTAACTTCCAATATTTTAATTATGCTTTAAATGATGTTTTTGTTTAAGATAGACTGCAGCTATCACCTTTTCTCCTCTCTTTCCATATGTTGCAGAACTGTTACCAATCACAATCATATTTCAGTCCCTGTTTGAGGGGACTCAAAGCTATATGAAATCAAGTAAATGCTTTATGTAGAAGTACATATTTCTACCTTTACTAATGTTTTTTTAAACCATGACATACATTACACACCAACCTCAAAACCAAAATCATCATGGCATCTTTTCTTTTGCCAACTATCTCTACAATCCTCAGGCCTGATAACCACGCCGCTTTCGACTTTCCTAAAAGCCTCTACCACACAACGGGCCTTCACAATGGCCCCACAGTCAAGATGGCAGCCATAGCCAATCAGGGCATGATGGTCTACTATGACACCCATGCTGATAAGGCAGCCTTTTTCAATCACTACCCGGGTATTTATCATTGCTTTGGCTTCCACCACAGTGGCAGGGTAAATGCTGGCACTGGGACTGACATAGGCTGTGGGATGAATCAATGCAGGGAGAATATAGCCCGCCCGCTCCAGGTATACAATCCATTCCAGGCGAAGTTGGTTATTGCCCAAGGCTACGAATGCATATTGGTAGCCTGGTCTTAATTTCTCGTAATCTGCAAATGAACCTAAGGCTTCGGCAGCCTTATCATCAAGAAAATCAATTTTTGTGAATATACCCATGGCTTGGGCGGTCTCTTTGACAACCTGTCCATGATTACCAGCACCTAAAATTAGTAGATTTTTGTTCATAGGAAAAATCCTGCTTCTTCCTGCTTGCTTGCAGTCCTGCTTAAGCACTGTTCTTGCATTTTTGGCAACCCCCAGTTCATGCCAATGGCGTTCAGGCGTTTGATTTGCTCCTCAGTGATGGCTTTGTTTTTCTTGCGATTGCTTCGTTGCTTTAATAACCAGCGACCAAGATAAACCCCATCCTCTGTACAATAGGTGATTGTTGCGTCTAAATTCCCATGCTGGGAAAAATATTCCAAGGCCACAGCATAATTCTTTTCCCAAGCTTGTTCAGCAGGAGATAGCCAATTCATACCAATGGCCTCAAGCCGGGCAATCTGCTCCTGGGACAAAGCTTTCCCTTTGTATTTTCCTTTATAAATCATCCTTTGTTCATAGAGCCATTTTCCAAGCCAAAGACCTGTTTTGGTTTTATAATCTTGGGGGATTTGCAGATGTCCAAATTCCTCATAATATTGCTTGGCCCAAAGATACCTTTCTTCCCAAGAATCTCTTATCCACACCATGCCCAGAGCATTGAGTTTTGCCATCCGTTTTTCGGATATGGTTGCCTGTTCCCGGGCAATTCTTTGTCGATAAATCCACTTCCCCAGCTGTACCCCCCCTTCAGTCACATAGGAATTGGGAACATCAAGACTTCCATGCGCTAAAGCATATCGTTTTGCTTCTGCATACATTTGTTCCCATTTATTATCATGTTGGTTGCCCCACACCATGCCAATGGCATCAAGGCGTCTGATTTGCTCTTTGGTAAGCTTTGCAGCTCCGGAAATGCGCCCTTTTCTAATCAGTCTCAGCCGGGCAATCCAGCGACCCAGGGCAAAACCGTCTGGAGTCACATGGTTGCAAGAAACTTGTAAATGACCATGGGCAAGATAATAATCCAAAGCAGCCTGGTAATTTTTCTCCCAAAGATAGTCAAGCTCACCCCAGATCATGCCTATACTGGAAAGGAGTTCAATCTGTTGTATCGTCATCTTGCCTTGGGCTCTGAGCTGGCGAAGATTACAAATCCACCGGCCCAAAGGAAAACCCTTTTCTGTCACATAATTGACAGGCACCCTAAGATTGCCAACTTTTTGATAATATTGCTGGGCCTCAGAAAAATTCTTCTCCCAACGCAGTTCCAAAGGGTTTCTCCATATCATCCCAAGGGCATCCAATTGGGTGATCTGGTTTTCTGTTAAAATACCGGAAACCTTGCCTTGTTTTACCCTACGCTGGGTTGTAATCCAGGCCCCCAGGGAAAGCTGATTGGCAGTTTTATATCTTTTGGGTACTTCAAGATGGCCATGGGATTCATAAAACTCCTTTGCTGCTGCATAAAACATGTTCCATGAGGAGGACAAGGTTTCTTGGAGTGTCTCAAAAAGCCTCCGGCAGTCCCGCACCTCGTCAATGATGTGAAAACTCCCATTGACAATCAGCCCCTGGTCTTGGTGACGGTAAAAATTGACCGCTGCCTTGACTTCTTCCTGAATGGAGTTAATGCTGTATAGGTTCTCAAAATTATTGACAATATCAAAAATAACTGGATTTTTCCCCTGATTGGCAGACAAAGCCCTGCCGATTTGCTGTTTATAGATGATGGGAGACACAGTGGGACGGAACAAAATCACCCCGTCCACATCGTCCATATGCACCCCTTCGTTGAGCATGTTGATGCAAAAAAGCAGCTTGATATGGTTGCTTTCATCCCCCTGAAAATTTTCAAAATCTTGACTGCTTGCTGATTGGGCAGAATATACAGCATATACCCGGGGAGACTTATCCATCTTGGAAAACCATTTGGAAACCTGGTCAATCATTTCTCGCATATGTTGGTAATTGGCACAAAAAACAATGTACTTGCCTTTTTGATTTGGCATATGTTTCTGAAATATGGTGTCCAGTCCATCAGCATTTGACAAGGCCCGCCGCAATGCTTCCAGATATTTTTCCGCTGCCTCACGAACACGTTGTTGCTTAAGCCTTTTGACCTGGTGTTGGTATTTTTCCAATTCCTTCTGATAGGAATAAACGGAAATCACATAGGTTGGAGGCAACAAGATATTGCGGGCAATGGCTTCCCCCAGGGTCATTTCCGAGGCCACATTGCCCCCAAATAGCTCTTGGGCCATATCCCGCTGATTGTCTAGATAGCGGATATTGGTGGCTGAAAGCCCCAGTATTTTGGCCTGGGGAAAAGCCTGCAAAAGCCGCTGTACTCCTTGTCCCCATTGGGCAGCGCCACAGCGATGGAATTCATCAAATACAATATAATCTGGACATAAATCCGCAATGGCCGTTGTTTCCATCATCATGAGTTTGGCATAAGTATAAAATTGCATATTTTGTAAAGAACAATCAGGTACAACTTTTTTTAAATTTTTCATTTGTGTCTCATAAATATGCTCACTGGGAGAAAGCCAGCAAATACGCAGTTTAGGGTGTTCCTCCGCCAGCTTAAAACCAATAAAAGATTTTCCTGTGCCCGTGGGATGCACAATGGCCGCTTTACCTGTCTTGGCCATTAAATCCAAAGATGCCTCATAGGCTTTTTGATTGTGCTTGTATAATACAATGCTCATAGAAATGCTTTCCTTTTACTAGATTCCTTCTCTCATCCAAATCAAATGAGAAACTTCTTTTTTGCATAAAAAACCATTTTTTATTACCGTATAATTTTTTAAGGAATATAACTCTAAAAAACATCAAGCCCCAACAACTTCCCCTGCCAAATGTGTTGGTATAAAAGCGAATATATGGGATAAAATAAGCATTGGGCCTTCACAAATTTCATAGAGTAGCCAAATCCAACAAAAAACAGCGGATTCCCTTGTGATACGGGCGTCACGCTGTTTTTAAGACCCTAATTTTGACCATAAAAAGCAAAATTAGAAAATTTATTCATTTCCGATTTTTTCATTTCCAAGGATGGATGGACATAGCGGTTTAGGGTTGTTTTTACATCTGAGTGCCCCAGAATTTCAGCTAAAGTTTTAATATCAAAACCATTTTCAACACATCTTGTGGCAAAGGTATGGCGCAAGGCATGAAAATTAAAATGCCCTAACCCACACTCATTCAGCACTTTTTTGTATTTGATAAAATAATAACGGGGTTCAATGAAGTCCTGGGTTCCGGTTATTACATAGGCATTTTGTAAGGCTTGAAATTTTTGCAGGTACTGCTGCAAAAATACAGGTAAAGGGATACATCGGTTGGAGCATTGGGTTTTTGGGGTATCAATGATAATTTTGGTTTTCCTATTTGCCTTTGGATTTAAGTTTTGTATGCGGCTAATGGAACGCTGCACATAAAGGGTTCCATTGGGAAAATCAATATCTCCCCAGCGCAAAGCACAAAGTTCCCCAAGCCTTAACCCTGTATATAAACTGATTAATATGCCCAATCTTATTAAATCATCAGAATTTATCAAGCGCTGTTCCAAGACATATTGCTCTTGGTGGGTTAAGATTTTTATATCCTGCTGCATGGGTTTTGGAATTTTAAAGGAAATATATAAGTTTTGTATGTAATGTCGTTCCAAACCAAATTTAAGAATGAGTTTCAATACAGATAAAATATCCGTAACAGTTTTTGGAGAAAGGCCTTTTTGGCCTCTTAATTTTCCTGCTGTTAGTAAATATTCTGATAAACCATTCACATGCTGAGTGGTGAATTTGGCTACCTGGATTGCCCCAATATGGGGGCAAAGATATTTTTCACATATTCTTGCATATTTTGCATAAGTAGATTCTTTTATGTAACATTTCACTGAAGAAAGCCACAGCTCAGAAAGGGCTGAAAATGACTTTGTTTTGCTCTCAATACTCATCTCCACCAAAGCGCTTCTTCTTTGTTTTTCTAACTTAGCTTCTGCATACGACTTGCGATAAATATATCCATACACCGCCTTGCCATACTCATCATGTCCTTTGATATAACGGGCTTCCCATCTACCATCTTTTCTCTTTCTAATATTTTCTCCACGTCTTGGCATAAATTAAATTTTTCCTTTCTTGTTTTTTTGAGCATACTTTCTTGATGCCTACATCCTTTATAGATGTAAAATCGGATCTGAAACAAACGAAAGACCCCGATTTTGACCACATATAAAAGCAGTGCTTAAAAAAACAAGGTTATTTTTTAGAAATATTTCTGGAAAAGTAGGTACATATATTGATATTTCAACTAATTTGGATTATAATAACAAAAAATTAATAAAAATTTTTCTAAAATATAGTAAATATTGCTTTTGATTGCAGTGAATAGATTTGGCTACTCTATGAATGAATATGATAAATAAAAGAGGTGTTGCAGGTATTGTGGCAACATCTTTTTATATTATGGTAGACAGATCTGGAAAACGCTTAAAAAGCAACTGGGACTTACTCTTTTTGGCCATCTAAGGCTAGTGGAATTTCAAAAAAGAGTAACAGGATTTCAAGCATTTCCTTATATCTTTACCCAAGACCTAAATCAATCTCCTTTCTAAACCCATATGTTTCATAAAAAGGCTCCCAGCAGTTGGGAGCCTTTTTATTTTTGCACTCAGCAAGGGCAATAACTAGATGAGGAAAATCCACTACGCGTTTGGAGCGAACATGGCATTGTTTGCAAGGGCTGGGAATACCAATATTGAAGCTTCTTAATAGGCAATTGTTCAGCAAATACAGCCGCTTTTCAAACCACATTTCTCAAACAAAAACCACTCTGTCCTGAAAAATCGTATAGTAGGAAATGAACGGTTACAAGTACGTTGAGAAGAAGAACTCCATACCAAGGTCAACCACTACCTTATAAAAAAGCAAACTTTATCAGCTCTCCAGCCAATTAGCATCAAGGCATTTGACAGAATCCCTAGGAAAGCATTATACTATATAGATATTACACTTGTAGGATAAGGGGTGTATTACATGGCTGAGTTGCCTAAAATTTCTGAAGCAGAATTTGAAGTCATGAAAATCATATGGGCCCATGCCCCTATTAGCACCAATGAAGTGGTGGAACGCCTGTCCCGCCACAGTCCATGGAGCCCCAAAACCATTATGACCATGTTGCTTCGCTTGGAAAAGAAAGGGGTTCTTACCCATGAAAAGCAAAGCAGAGTATTTGTCTATTCTCCTTTGATTCAAAAGGAGGCTTACATCAAAAAGGAAAGCGATTCTTTTTTAAAGCGATTCTATAACGGCGCGCTAAACAAAATGGTGGTGAATTATCTGGATCAAGATTTGCTTTCGCAAGATGATATCCAGGAACTAAAGGCTATATTGGATCAAAAGCAAAAAGAACAGGAAGTAAAATGATATGTTCTTATCCCAATTTCTCCTCAGCAATGTATTATGCTGTTTTCTGATTTGCTTCATTCTATTCACCAAAAGGATGTTTGCCAAACAACTTTCAGTCAAATATCATTACTATATTTGGTTCATTTTGCTGCTGTCCTTAGGCATTGCCTTTTTACCTCCCTCTTTTTTTCATTCTTTTCACCTGTTGCCAGCAAGCTCCTTGAGGGAGAATCAGGTAATTTCTTCCCCTTTACCAAGGGCTGACCAACCAGGGACTCCAGGGAATTGGATGCAGGATTTTGCAGAAGCTGTTTACCAACCGGATTTTTCTGCATATTTTACGATTTTGTTGGGCCTTTGGCTTGCCGGCATTGTTGCAGGGATTGCTTTATTTGTGGTCAATCAACATCAAATTGTCCGTTTGAAACGCAGCTTCGAAATTCCGCCCTGGGACATGATAAGCCTTTTCTCCCAGTGTCGGATTCAGGTTGGTATTCAATCCCATGTTCCGATTTTTGTGTCTTCCTTGGTCAAAACCCCCATGACCTTGGGGTTTAGAAAACCCTGTGTTTTAATACCAAAGCATTTGGACAGGCACCTGAAAAAAGAGAAAATGCGCTATATTTTGCTCCATGAATTAACCCATATCCAGCAACATGATCTGATATTCAATTACGGGCTTTACCTTTTGCAAATCCTGTACTGGTTCAACCCCTTTGTTTGGATTGCTTTTCAAAGAATACGCTTGGATCGGGAAATATATTGTGACTATAAGGTACTGGAAATGATAGGAAAGTCCAAGTGCTTGGATTATGGATACGCGCTTCTTGGTTTTGCAGAGCACCTAAGTTGCCCTTATTTACACATAGCCAGTAATATTGCCGGACCCAAGGAGCAATTGAAAAAACGTCTCCAATGCATTGCCAACCACCAAAAGGATTCCGGAAGGTTGCAAAGAACCAGCAGGTACCTCGCCCTTATCCTCATCTTGGTGGCCGGCATGCAGCTTCCGGTTTTGGCAGCCTTTGCCCAAGACCAGGATCAAGCGATACCCCGGGAAAATATCCTTGTCAACATGGAAGACTTAAGCCCTTATTTTATCAATCAAGATGCCTGTTTTGTCCTTTATGATAGAAATAAAGCGCAATATACTATCTTCAACGAGCGGGGCAGTTATACCAGAGTTTCCCCTAATTCCACCTATAAAATCTATGTGGCGCTCAATGCCTTGGAACAAGGGATTATTTCCCCCAGGGCAAGCCAACAGTCTTGGAATGGACATGCTTATGCTTATACAGCTTGGAATAGGGATCAGAATTTGCGCAGCGCCATGCAAAATAGTGTAAACTGGTATTTCCAAGCCCTTGAACAACAGCAAGAAAAGCAGGAGATTCAAAGCTTTTTATCCCGTCTGGCCTATGGTAACCAAGATGTAACAGGGAATTTGCAAAGCTATTGGATGGAATCTTCTTTGCGCATCTCCCCCTTGGAGCAAGTGAAACAACTCAAAGATTTGTATGACAACAAAAAGGGCTTTGGTCTTGACAACATCAAGGCAGTTCAGGAGGCTTTATTGCTGGAAAAAAATAAGGGGAAATCCCTTTACGGCAAAACAGGGACTGGCAATATCAATGGCCAAAACCAAAACGGCTGGTTTATTGGTTATGTACAAAGTGCTGATAATGTATATTTCTTTGCCACCTATATCAGCGGACCCCAATCATCCGGCAGTACAGCTGCAGCCATGACCCTTTTAATTTTACAAGATAAAAATATCTATTCCCCTGACAAATAAAGGTATAAACATCCTGAAAAAAGTTACAAGCTGCCAACCAAAAATTTTCCTTTTCTGGCTGGCAGCTTGCCTGACATGAGCTCCCTCAACATTTTCCCTGCATCTTTGTATCTGATAGCCTATTTCTCAAGCTTTCCAGAATATCTTCTACTTAAAGAAACAAAGCACATAAAAACATCTAAATTAGCGAAATTTATATTTTAAAATATTGTATCAATTTTCTGCAAAAACACGCATCCTGTCAAGCAAAAGGCATGTTTTAATTTTACAAACCAATCAAGAAGCCATCATGCTTGATATGTATAGTTTTAAAAAAGTATTTGTTACAGTCTGTCAGAATATTCAAACTTTAACAGTGCCTAAAATCTACATAAATATAGCAGGAATTAATAAAAACAAGGAAATACCACCAATGGCTAAATTACAAACACCTGCAAATTTGCTTAAAGCAGCATTGCCAGTATACCACGCAAAAATTAGGGTAAGAAGAAGAATATCAATGACAACCAAGTCAATTCCTAGGGGCCAAATTAATCCCTCTTGGAATGCCCTCACAGTGAAAGCTACACATAAAATCAAACAGCAGAAAAAGAAATGGGCCATGACTTTTTTGTCTCCACCCTTTAAAAAGAAAATGCCCACCAAAACCCAAAATAGACCAAAGAATCCAAATATAGTACCAAGATAAATACTATGGTCACCAGCAACGCTAAACAAATACATACAAATGGAAGTAAAAATTTGCGTAACCCCACCAAAGATAATAGCAATATAGGCCAAGGACTTGGTTAAATTTTCAGGTTTTGCACCTTTTACACCTATGCCTATTTGCTCCAAACCAAAACAAATCACAGTGGCGAATAAACCAAATAAACCAATGACTTCAGGATTTACTACGTTCATGGCCTGCCCCCTTATTTAAATTTTTTATTTAATTTACACTATTCTAATAAATCTGTCAATTAAAAAATATCTATCCTTTTTATTCAATGGAAGTTTTTTTATATTGCCCTTTTGACAACAAAGATTGAGAAAAGGCCCTTCCCATGCGGTCTTACTGGTCTTTCCAGAAAACGATATGACCTTTATGAGCACTATTAACGCTATTTTCGCAATAAAAATAATACAAATTCAAGCTAAAATCAAGTAATATAAAAAAAGATAGCCCCTACCCCACCTTATCATGATTGCAAAGGAGAGAACCAACATGCCATCCAAAGACAAAAAACTACCTGCCTGTCCGGTGGAAATCACCCTTATGCTCATCAGCAACCGCTGGAAAGCTCTGATTATCCGGGATTTATTAGAGGGAACAAAGCGTTTTGGGGCATTGAAAAAATCCCTTGACCCTATTAGCCAAAAGGTACTTACTGCCAATCTGAGGGATATGGAAAGAAACGGCTTGCTCACCCGAAAAATATTTCCCGAAGTCCCTCCCCGGGTTGAATATACTTTAACAGAAACAGGATTTAGCCTAAAGCCTATCATGAATGCCATGGTCCGTTGGGGCTTGGATTATAAAGAAAAGCATGATAAAAAATAAAGCAATTGTTGACCTTAGCTCACCCATTGCCTTATTTTACGATATGTATGCTATTTTTGCTTCTGGAAGCTTTTGGGCCAACTGCTCCTTAAAAAACTCTTCCGCTGGTCCCCGCACCTCTTGCCGGTAACAATATTTTCCTCTGCCCCGTCCCACCATTTGCTCAGGATCGTATAAATTCACTGCTCCGGGAAAGGCATCTTGGTTAATGGCCCGGTGAATATAGCTGTAGGTCATAAAAATAATTTCCACCAATAATTGGCGTTTCACCTTATCCGTAAGCACAGCGCAAAGCTGTTCCAACATTTCCGTGTAAAGGGACTGCCAATTGTCGATTAAAATCACCGGAGCAATTAAAATCCCCACCGGGTATCCAGCTTCCCCCATCTGATTCAGAGCTCTTAAGCGTTGGTCCAAGGGTGAAGTGCCCAGTTCAATGCGGCTGATAAAACGCTGAGGGTTCACACTCATGCGAAACAGGGTTTTGTTTTGATGTTCCAAGCCCAATAAAGGTTCCACCATGGCAAATTTGGTGGGAAAGGTAATCCGCCCTTTCCCTTTTTGGGCAAATTGTGGAATTACCCATTCCAAGTTTTGAGTAATGGTATTTTCCAGGATTAAATCACTGTTAGAACCAATCTCAAAGGTAAAATCCTGGCTGCTTTTAAAGGATTTGCGTAACAGCCTTTCCAACATCTGGTCCCTATTTACAAACAGTCTCAAATAAGCGCATTTGTTATAGTTGCATACCAAATAACAATACAGGCACATGGCTGAACATCCCGAAGAAGTAAAGGGCACAAGATATTGTGAGATTTTATGATTTTCCACATAATGATGGGTCTTTCTTGTGCCCACAATTAAAAAATGTTTCATAGCCGGAAATTCCTTATTCTCTTTGCTGGTTAGTTCTGTAATCCGGTTGTGGCTTTCTATGGGAATCCAAGGGAGATGGGCGAAATCCTGATAAAGCTTTTGCCCCAAAGGATATTGCAAACTATCTGGTTCATAATACACGGTTGTAAAACGCAAACTATCACCCCATGCATTAGTATGAACCACATGGCAAAGTTTCATGAAACAGATTTTTCATGTACCTTTTTTATGCATAGGAAAATTCGTTTTGATTGGCAATCTTGTAGCATACCAGAAATTACAGCTTGTCTTGGATGCAGCAGCATGTTACCATAGCCTTACGATTACTTGCTCCTTTTGTTTTATATTTTCAGTCTAATTCCACCCTTGGGGTGGTATTTTTTTATATTTCCCCAGAACTGCTACCATAAGCTTTACAGCCCATTGTGATTTGTAATAAAAACCCCATCCATTGCTTATCAATTGAACACTTTTGAATGCACTTGATAGACATGTGGATAGCCCCAATCTATTAAGAATAAAGCTAATTTTGGAATTACTTTACTATTACATGGTCTAAGGTATGCATTGAGTTTAGATAATTTGGTTTTACTTCAATGATTTCCTTTCCTCCATATAAGTTCTTAAAATTATATGGATTATTAGGATGTTGTCTTAAAATATAAGATACTGCTACTTTCCTTGTAGTAAAATTTTGTATCTTAGCGCTAAAATAAGTCATTGGCCAATTTGCGATAGCACTTGTATCAATTGCCAAGGGATTTATAAGGTATATTACAACTCATTGATATCCAAATCATGAATGACCTCATGTAAAGACATATCTTTTTTAATAAAATAGATTCTTTTGCCCTTTTGTAGTTGTTTTTGTAAAAATTTTCTAAGAATAAATAAAATACTTGTAGTAAGAAAATAAAAGCGTTGTATTCACCGCCCACAACGCTTTTATTTATATTTTTCATCTACAAAAATATTTTATTGACTGTTTCACATCTCACCATTACAGTATCTTGATATGAATTCATTCATACTTCCAGCTACCCAAGTTCGATTATCATATTCATGGTCCCAAAGAAAGATATTATATGAACATATACCATCCTTCCTAATTTGGTATCCATAATAGTCACCACACCCATT
>CATZDY010000069.1 GCA_958417755.1 uncultured Peptococcaceae bacterium | reverse complement strand
AGCATTCACAACAATTGTCACAATCTTTATTCTCATCAAGAATACATTTTTTAGGCGCTTGCACACGTTTAGGCATACTTATTTTAACACCTCTCTGGCTACAAACTCAATGTGAACTCTTTGGTTTATTTTATTGTAGGTGATTGCAAACAAAAATGCATTATATTTTCCCCCAATAGGCCAATTATATGGCTAAAGGGATTATATTATCTCCCAAAGGATTTTTACCTTTGTACATACAAAACTTAAAAGCATCTCTGGCAAACAAAGCAAAGTTTTATGCTGACAAAGCAGTTCAGTTAAAAAAGGAGGGGTAGCCCCCTCCTTTTTCTTTATATGGACTGTTTCTTTTTGCGGTTTTTCAGAAAATCCGGGGCAATTTGAGGGAACAATGCCATGGTTAAAACATCTTCTTCTTTTTCCATATAAGGTTTAGCCGCTGCCCTTGCAGCAGGCAATTCTGGTTGGAGTAAATCCGCTGGCCGTACGGTTATGGGCGTTTCATGCCCAATGATTTTCTTGCGGGCCTCTTCATTGATGGGAGCTGGCGGCCTACCGTAATAGCCACGCATATAATTTTTCACTTCATCTGTACTGATTTTATAACGCTCCCCTAACAGTACGTTAATAGCAGCTTGGGTACCTATGATTTGGCTAGAAGGTGTTACCAAAGGGGGGAAGCCAAAGTCTTCCCTCACCCGGGGCACTTCAGCCAAAACCTCTGGCAATTTTTCTAAAGCCTGTTGTTCTTTTAATTGATTTACAAAGTTAGAAATCATACCTCCTGGTACTTGATACTGTAATACATTCACATCAACCCCAGAAGAACAATTATCAAATATTGTATATTCCTGCCTAATGGTTTTAAAATATTGGGCAATATCGGATAGAAGGGGCAAATCCAATCCTGTATCATAAGGCGTATCTTGCAAAACCGCCACCATGGTTTCCACTGCTGGTTGCGAAGATTGCAAGGCCATGGTAGAAATGGCACAGTCAATGGCATCCACCCCAGCTTCCACTGCCTTTAAGTAAGTCATGGCCGCCATACCACTGGTGTAATGGCTGTGCAATTGCACGGGAATATCAATCTTTTCTTTCAGACTCTTGATAATCTCATAAGCAGGATAAGGAGCCAAGATGCCAGCCATATCTTTGATACATAAAGAATCAGCACCCAATTGGACCAATTCCTTGGCCATTTGAATATAAAAATCATTATCGTGCACAGGGCTAATGGTATAAACCACTGTTGCTTGCACATGTCCACCTTCCCGTTTGGTGGCAACAATGGCTTGTTCCATATTCCTGACATCATTTAAGGCATCAAATATTCTAAAAATATCCATTCCATGATAAACAGCTTTTTTAATAAATTCATCCAAAACATCATCTGCATAATGTTTATAGCCCACAATGTTTTGCCCCCGCAAAAGCATCTGAGTCTTGGATTTTTTAAGGCAACGGCGTAAAAGTTTTAGTCTATCCCAGGGGTCCTCATCCAAAAACCTCATACATGTATCAAAGGTAGCTCCGCCCCACATTTCCACAGAATGATAGCCAATTTCATCGATTTTTTCGGCAATTGGCAGTAAATGCTCAATTCGCATTCTTGTGGCCAACAAGGACTGGTGACTATCCCGCATGGTTGTATCTGTAATCCCTATTTTCTTATTTTGAGATTTATTTTTTTGAATGTCCATCTATATTGATATCTCCTATACTCTCAATCTCTCATCTTTATATTGCTATATATCAGCTACCACTTGCATTAATTTACGTACAGAATCCACGGACTTTCCAACCAAGTCCTTTTCTTCCTTTGTCAATTCTATTTCAATGACTTTTTCTACTCCATTGCCTCCAATGATGGCAGGCACACCAAAATACATATCGCTTTCACCATATTCTCCTTGTAAACAGGCAGCCACTGGTAATATTCTCTTTTTGTCTTTCAAAATTGCTTCTGCCATTTGGATCGTAGAAGCACCTGGGGCATAAAAAGCACTACCGCTTTTCAGATAGTTTACAATTTCAGCCCCTCCCTTACGGGTTCTTTCCACAATGGCATCTATTTTTTCCTTTGGCAGCAATGTTTCAATGGGGATTCCCCCAGCATAACTATATCGGACCAAGGGAACCATATCGTCTCCATGTCCGCCCATCACAAAGGCACTGACATCCTCAAAGGAAATGCCCAATTCCAAAGCAATAAATGTACGGAATCTGGCAGAATCTAATACACCAGCCATTCCCAAAACCTTATGGGGTGCAAATCCACTGGCCTTCATGGCCACATAAGCCATGATATCCAAAGGATTGGTTACCACCAGTAAAATGGCTTCTGGAGAATATTTAGCCGCCTGTTTGGCGCATTCTGCCACAATTTTGGCATTGGTAGTCAATAAATCATCCCGGCTCATGCCTGGTTTACGGGCAATGCCAGCTGTAATAATCACCAAATCTGAATTTGCTGTTTCTTCATATTGATTGGTTCCTAAAATATAACAATCATATCCTTCCACTGGCGCTGCTTCCATTAAATCCAAAGCTTTGCCCTGGGGAATACCTTCCATGATATCAATCAGAACAATATCGCCCAATTCCTTACTGGCAGCCCAATGGGCACAAGTGGCCCCCACATTGCCAGCTCCTATAATGGTTATTTTTTTGCGTTTCACAAGCTAAGCCCCCTACTAGATAAAATAAAAACCCTTGCCTTATGGAAAAGTAATATCCCTTATAAGGGGATATTACCATGCTTTTTCTCTACTTTCTCCATGCGTTTTGTTGCATACATATCCAAGGCTTCAATGACTTTCTTTCTTGAATCCCGGGGATCAATCACATCATTGACATACCCTCTGGCAGAAGCAACATACGGATTGGCAAATTTCTCACAATACTCATCTGTAAGTTTTGCTCTCATTTCCATTTGATTTTCCGCATTCTCAATTTCTTTCCGATGAATAATATTCACCGCACCATCTGGCCCCATCACCGCAATTTCAGCAGTGGGCCAAGCATATACCATATCTGCCCCAAGGCTACTGCTGCACATTGCTAAATAGGCACCTCCGTAGGCTTTGCGCAAAATAATCGTAATTTTGGGAACAGTGGCTTCGGAATAAGCATACAGTATCTTTGCACCATGACGAATGATGCCACCATATTCTTGGGCTGTTCCTGGCAAAAATCCCGGTACATCCATCAAAGTGAGCATAGGAATATTGAAGCAATCGCAAAATCTTACGAAACGGCTGATTTTATCCGAGGCATTGATATCCAAACAACCAGCCAAAAAGTCCGGCTGATTGGCAATAATGCCTAAGGTTTTTCCATTGATTCTTGATAAACCCACCACAGCATTGCGGGCATAATAAGGTTGTATCTCCATAAAGCTGTTACCATCCACAATGTAGCGGATTACTTTGCGTACATCATAGGACAAATTCGAAGCTTCCGGAATCACCTTGAAGATATCATCTGGATCCCCTTCAGGTAAAACTGGGGCATAAGCAGGAGGAAGTTCCAAATGATTGGAGGGCAAATAACTCAATAATTCTTTGATCATATTCATGCAATGCTCTTCATTGTCTGCTGCAAAATGCGCCACTCCACTGGTTTGGTTATGGGTCATGGCCCCACCCAGGGTTTCCATATTTACTTCTTCCCCTGTCACTGCTTGAATGACTTGGGGACCAGTAATAAACATTTGCCCTATATTTTTCACCATAAAAATAAAATCAGTCAATGCTGGGGAATACACAGCCCCCCCTGCACAAGGACCCATCATAACAGAAATTTGGGGAATCACCCCTGAAGCTTTGGTATTGCGAAAGAATATTTCTCCAAAGCCATTTAACGCAGCAACTCCTTCTTGAATTCTGGCTCCCCCAGAATCATTTAAACCAATAACAGGGCATCCTGTTTTGGTGGCTTGATCCAAAATATAGCATATTTTTCTGGCATGTATCTGACCTAAGGAACCACCTGACACAGTAAAATCCTGGGAATAAACAAATACTTTACGACCGTCAATTTTACCATAACCAGTGACAACCCCTTCTCCAGGGTTTTTTAAATCATGAATATTTTCTTCCCCAGCAAAAACATTGATTTCTACAAAAGTACCTGGATCAAACAACATATCAATCCGTTCCCTAGCTGTACTTTTTCCCGCATTGTGTTGCTTCTCCACTCTTTTGGTACCACCGCCAGCATGAATGGTACTTCTACATGTTTTTAATTGCTCTAATTTTTCCTGCATTGACAAAACAATTTCCCCCTCTTCTTTTATGCTAGATTTATTATGCTATCAAGTTTTACAGGATATTACTTAATATAATATCACTGACACCCGATGGGGTCCTTATTGACTATCTCTCTCACAAAGCTCTATCAAGGTACCAAAAGTTGATTTAGGATGTAAAAAGGCTATTTTGGTCCCACCAGCGCCAAGACGGGGGTTTTCATCAATCAGCCTTATTCCTTGCTCTTTTAATGCGCTCAAGGTTTTTTCTAGATTTTCTACCCGTAAGGCAATATGTTGAATTCCTTCTCCATTTTTAGCAATAAACTTGGCAATTGTGCCATCAGGACTGGTGGATTCTAGCAATTCCAATTCACTATCTCCTGTAGGAATAAAAGCTACTTTTACCTTTTGATCTACCACTTCTTCAATACCAGTCACTTTTAATCCCAAGATAGTTTCATAAAAAAGCATGGCAGCTTTTAAGTCCTTCACAGCAATCCCAATATGATCTATATTTTTAATCATCAAGCACACCTTCTTATCATATGGTTTTAGGCTAAAAAGCTGATTCTTTAATTTTACTACAATCCCTAATCTTGGACAATGTTTTCTTTGATATAATCAATCACCTGTTGGGTAGAGGTTCCTGGACCAAAAATTTCTTTTATCCCAGCCTTTTTTAATTCCTTTACTTCATCTTCTGGAATCACGCCTCCCCCCAGCACCATGATATCATCTGCATCTTGTTTCTTCAATCCATCCACCACAGGAGGAAAAAGGTAAGCATGTGCGCCGGAAAGACTGCTCAAAGCCACCACTTGGACATCCTCTTGTAAAGCTGCTTTGACAATTTGTTCTGGTGTTTGCCGTAAACCAGTATAAATCACTTCCATGCCCGCATCCCGTAATGCTTGGGCAATGACTTTAGCACCGCGGTCATGTCCGTCTAAACCAGGTTTTGCGACCAAAACCCGGATCGCCCTGTTGCCCATAACTTTCCCCTCCTTTAAAACACAATTTGTTGTTTATATTCACCGAATTCTTCCCGCAACACGCCGCAAATTTCTCCCAATGTAGCGTAAGATTTTACCGCTTCAATCACATAAGGCATCAGATTGTCCTTTGTTTTTGCTGCCTTTTGTAGTTCTGCCAAGGTCTTTTCTACCCTTTGGTTCTCCCGTTCTGCTTTTAAAACATTGAGCTTGGCTATTTGTTTTTCTCCCACCGAAGGGTCCACTTTTAACAACTCTTGAGACCTTGTTTCTTGCATCACAAATTTGTTTACCCCAATTACAGTTTTATATTTATTTTCAATGTCCTTTTGATATTGATAAGCACTTTTATGAATTTCCCGTTGCATATATTCAATGGCATGGGGGGCTCCTCCCATTTCATCGATTTTTGCAATATAATCCTTAGCCCTGGTTTCAATTTCGGCTGTTAATTTTTCGATGAAATAGGATCCACCCAAGGGATCCACAGTATCTGTCACACTAATTTCATACCCAATGACCTGTTGGGTACGAAGAGCAATGAGCACTGAATCTTCACTGGGCAATGCCAAGGCTTCATCCCTGGAATTGGTATGTAATGATTGTGTGCCCCCTAACACTGCACTTAAAGCCTGATAAGCTACTCGCATAATATTTACATCCGGTTGTTGGGCCGTAAGGGTACATCCTGCTGTTTGGGTATGAAAACGCATCATCATAGAACGAGGATTTTGGGCTCCAAAACGTTCTTTCATCATTCGAGCCCATAACCTTCTGGCTGCTCGAAACTTAGCGATTTCCTCAAAAAAATTCAAATGAGCATTAAAAAAGAAGGACAATCTCGGCGCAAAGTCATCTACATCTAACCCTGCATCTATGGCTGCCTGTACATAAGCAAGGCCATCCGCCAGGGTAAAAGCCACTTCCTGTACTGCAGTGGAACCAGCTTCCCTGATATGATACCCACTAATGCTAATGGTGTTCCAGTTGGGAATTTTTTGGGCGCAATAGGCAAAAATATCTGTAATCAAACGCATGGATTCCAGGGGGGGATAAATATAGGTCCCTCTGGCAATATATTCTTTAATAATATCATTTTGAATGGTGCCCTTTAGTTTTTCCGGTACTATCCCTTGTTTTTCCGCTACCACAATATACATGGCCAATAACACCATGGCAGGGGCATTGATGGTCATGGAAGTGCTGACTTGATCCAAAGGAATGCCAGCAAAAAGGGTCTCCATATCTTGTAATGAATCAATCACCACCCCCACTTTGCCTACCTCTCCCCGAGCCAAAGGATGATCCGAATCATAACCAATTTGGGTGGGTAAATCAAAGGCTACACTTAATCCTGTTTGGCCCTGGGTTAAGAGATATTGAAACCGCTGATTGGTTTCTTCCGCTGACCCAAATCCTGCATACTGACGCATTGTCCATAAACGTCCCCGATACATATTGGGCTGCACACCCCTTGTATAGGGATAGTTTCCAGGCCAATTTAAATCTTCCAAATAATCAATGTCCGCATCAAGAGGCGTATATACTGTTGCAAGATCAATGCCTGAATCCAAGTCAAAAGCAGGCAGGCGTTCTGGCCTCTTCTGCCTTTGGGCTTCTAATTTATTTTCCCACTGCTTCTTTTTTTCTTCTAGTATCGAAAGTTCTTTTTTATCGTACATGTGGTCTTCCTTTCCCAACTCATTGCTGTTTTTCGGTGGGTTCTTTTGTAGTATAAACCATTTGTAAGATAAACCAATCATTCTAGGCCAAGGCCTTTTTCACCAAATCCGCTACTTCAAAGGTCAGGGAAGCTACCTGAACGCCGGCTTCCTGCAATGCTTGCACTTTGCTGTCAAAAGTCCCTTTTCCTCTTTCAATGATAGCCCCTGCATGTCCCATTCTTTTGCCAGGAGGGGCACTTTTACCAGCAATATAAGCAATCACAGGCTTTTTCATCTTTCGAATAAAAAGAGAAGCTTCTTCTTCTGCATTGCCTCCTATTTCTCCAACCAATACCACTGCCTTGGTTTCTGCATCCTGTTCAAACTTTTCCAATACATCCACAAAGGACAAACCAACCACCCGATCGCCGCCCATACCCACTACTGTGGATTGCCCCAAACCATTGGCCGTCAAATTGCCTACGATTTCGTAGGTCAGAGTTCCACTGCGCGCTACAATTCCCACAGGACCGGGAACAAAAAACTGATTGGGCGGAATACCTATTTTACATTTACCAGAAGATACAATGCCAAAGGTATTGGGACCAATGACAGTGGTTCCTCTAGCTTTAGCAAATTGCACAATGGCTAATTCATCTTGAACAGGAATATGTTCCGTGATAATCACCACAACTTGAATACCAGCATCAATGGCTTCAAAAGCCGCATCTTTGGCAAAGGGAGCAGGAATAAAAATACATGAAGCATCTACAGGCTGTTTTTCTACCACAGCCTGTACTGTATCATACACAGGAACACCACATACTTCTTGCCCCCCTTTTCCAGGGGATGTCCCTCCTATGATTTTTGTCCCATAGGCCAGCATTTGTTTGGCATGAAATGTTCCTTGATTGCCTGTAATCCCTTGAACAATCACATTGGTGTTTTCATCAATTATAATTGCCATAAGTTACAATCATCCTTCCTGTTCAGTCCTGGCCAGTTCCACTGCTTTTGAAGCTGCTTCGCTCATTGACTTATAAGCCTCGAATCCATTTTGTTTTAATATTTCCACACCCAGTTCTTCATTGGTTCCTACCAAACGAATCACCACGGGCACAGGTATCCCTATCTTATGTTTTACTTGTACCAGGGCATTGGCCACATCATCACAGCGGGTAATTCCACCGAAAATATTGATAAACACCACCTTAGGGTCATTGGCAAGTAATAACTCCAAGGCCTTGGCAGTCCCTTCCATCCCAGTTCCGCCACCAGCATCCATAAAATTAGCTGGGGAGCCACCATAATACTGTAATGTATCCAAAGTACCCATGGTAATCCCCGCTCCATTGGCCATCACAGCAATATTCCCATCCAATTGCACATAAGAAATGCCTATTTCATGGGCTTTTTTTTCAAACTCCGTTCGTTCATCCACATAGGGCAAATCCTTTTGTCTAAACAAAGCATCATCATCAATGGTGATTTTTGCATCTGCAGCCAAAAGCATATCCCCACTGACTACCAAAGGATTTATTTCCACCAGCTCAGCATCCTTTTCCAGAAACACCCGGTATAATAAGGGCAAAATACGTTGCAATTCTTTGGCCACATGCCCCTTTAACTGTAGCTTTCGGGCTATATCCCGGGCCATATAAGAACACAAACCAATGGACACATCAATATATTGTTTTATCATATGCTCATCCGCTACATCTTCAATGTCCATGCCACCTTGGGCTGAAGCAATGACAACGGGTTTTTTAGCTGCTCCATCAATGGTAATGGCCACATACAGCTCTTGGTCAATTTGAATCTTTTCTTCCACCAACAATGTTTTTACAGGAAAGCCCTGTACAGTCATGGCCAATATTTTTTGGGCCGCTTCTTTGGCTTCCTTCGGACTGGAAGCAAAAAGAATTCCTCCCCCTTTGCCCCGTTTACCGCTTAAAATCTGGGCTTTTACCACCACATCTTTGATTTCTTTCGCCACTGCTGCTGCTTCATCAGGTGTTGTTACCATTTTTCCTTTGGGTATAGCAATGCCATACATGGAAAAGATTTTTTTCCCCATGTACTCATAGAGTTTCAATGCAATCCCCCCTTAGCCTCACGAGAACAAAAACAAATGATAGGTATCAGACGATAGGCACCACTATTAGATTCACTTTCCTGCTGTGGCATATTGATTTACTCCTTCTTCATATAAATCGCCGCCAAACACATCATTTACCACTACCACCGGAAAATCTTCCACCACCAAACGGTGAATGGCCTCAGGCCCTAATTCCGGATAAGCCACCACCGTACATTCTTTGATTGCTCTGGCGATTAAAGCAGCAGCTCCTCCCACAGCTGCAAAATATACTGCTTTATATTGTTTCATGGCCTGGATTACTTCTAAGGATCGTTTCCCCTTTCCAATCATTCCTTTTAATCCCAAGGCAATCAGCCTGGGCGCATAAGCGTCCATTCTTCCTGAAGTGGTGGGACCTGCGGAACCAATAACTTGTCCAGGCCGGGCAGGACTTGGGCCAACATAATAAATAACCTGTCCTTTTAACTGCAAAGGTAAATCCTTCCCCTGATCCAGTAATTCCACTAATTTTTTATGAGCCGCATCTCTTCCAGTATAAATAACCCCATTTAATAGGACCCTTTGGCCAATTCTAAGCTTCTGTACATCTTCTCCGCTCAATGGTGTATTGATATTGATATGAGACATTATTTCACCTCGATACGTTTACTTATAGTGTAGCTTCTTTATGTCTTGCTGCATGACAATTGATATTAACTGCCACCGGAAGACTGGCAATATGGCAGGGAAAAGCCCGAATATGAACAGCCAAGGTGGTAACCTTACCCCCCAATCCCTGGGGACCGATTCCTAATGCATTGATGGCAGCAAATAAATCCTTTTCCAATTGCTCCAGAATAGGATCTTCATTGGCTTCTTCCACAGGACACAATAAAGCCTCTTTGGCCAATAAGGCTGCTTTTTCCATGGTACCACCCAATCCAATGCCCACAATGATGGGAGGACATGGATTGGGGCCTGCAGTTTGTACTGTTTCCAACACAAACTTTTTAACCCCCTCCACGCCTTCAGCTGGTTTAAGCATTTTCACTGCGCTCATATTTTCACTGCCACCGCCCTTAGGGGCTACTGTAATTTTCAAGGTATCCCCTGGCACAATGGTGGTATGGATGACTGCCGGTGTATTATCCCCTGTATTCACCCGCTCCAAAGGATGCCTTACAATGGACTTCCGCAAATATCCCTCTGTATATCCCTGCCTTACCCCTTCATGAATCGCCTGATACAAATCGCCCCCTGCAATCAAAACCCCTTGGCCAAGCTCTAAAAATAGTACGGCAAATCCCGTATCCTGACACATGGGTACTTTGTCTTCAGCAGCAATCTCTGCATTGATAAGCAATTGTTCTAATATATCTTTTCCTGTATCTGATATTTCTACATGCTTTGCTTTTTGAAGAGCCTCATGCATATCTTGACCTAAATAAAAATTAGCTTCTTGACATAATTGAGCCACTGTTTCGGTAATGGTAGATGTATGTATTGTTTTAATGGATGTTTCCTCCTATCACCATAAAATCGTCTGACCTTTTAAAACAAATAAAAGAATATAACTCTATACTTATAAGCATTCAAATCATAGCTATCAATTTTGCATGTAAAATATTTCTATCAACTTCAAAAAAATCCTCTTTGTAGCATGGCAAACAAAGTATCAATTCTATCTCCCTACTAGCCTGCCCATATCATAAACAAAATAAAAAATTGGAAATTATTCAAATTTATTTATCTTCAGACTAGTTCGACATTTCACCCTCTAATCCTTTTGCAAAAGAAAATAATGATTAAATTTTTCCATTCCAGAACACTAGTTTCTCCATCCCTTCTCATATATAATAATACATAGATACAATATATATAAAACCCATTGTCTAAAAAGGTTGGTGTTCACATGAATGAGCCCCTTAGCCCAAAGGAACAAGCCATATTAGAGGCAATAAAATTGAATATAAAAACAAAAGGCTATCCACCTTCTATCAGGGAGATTGGACAAGTCATTGGTTTAAAATCCAGTTCCACAGTACATACCTATTTATGCCGTTTGGAAGAAAAGGGATTCATTCATCGGAATCCGACAAAACCAAGAGCCATTGAAGTATTGGAGCATCATACGCATCAATTGTATGCTGAGGAAACCATCTCAGTTCCCTTATTAGGAAAGGTAGCAGCAGGGCAGCCCCTTTTGGCTGAAGAAAATCACGATGTCATGCTTCAATTGCCTGCAGGCTATTTTGGCAATGGTGATTTATTTATGCTTCGCGTCCAAGGAAAGAGCATGATTGAAGCTGGTATTCACCCAGATGACATTGTGGTAGTCAGAAAACAACCCTTGGCTAACAATGGAGATATAGTGGTAGCCCTTTTGGGGGATGAAGCTACGGTCAAAACTTTTTACAAAGAAAAAGACTGCATCCGGCTACAACCAGAAAACCGTCAATTTAAACCCATTATTGCAAAGCAAATCACCATATTAGGCAAAGTAGTTGGACTCATGCGCAGATATTAGCTCAAAATATTGTCACTTTGTTGTGCAAAATGCCTCACTTGATGGTGCTCTTTGAGGAAATTAAAAAAATTATCAGCAGCATAATTGCCAATCCAATTTTTATAACGCACTACATATAACATTCTATTGAATGCCAAGTCAGTGATTTTAATTTCTTTCACTCTTCCTGTTTGCAATGGTTCTTTGGCTGCTAGACTGGATACAACACCTATGCCAAGTCCTGCTTGAACGGCAGTAATCACAGCCATGGTACTGCCCAATTCCATACCAATATGAATGGATTGGGCCATATTGGCATGGGCCATCTTTTGCATAAAAGTTTGTCTTGTTCCAGAACTGGATTCCCGCATAACAAACAATTCAGCCCCCAAATCTTGGATGGATACTTGTTGATTGGCCAGGGAATGATTGTTAGGCGCTACGATCACCAATCTATCTTCTATCCAAGGCACACAATCCAATTCTTCTTCATCCACTTCTGCCCCAATGACTCCTAAATCCACTTCCCTTTCTAACAACCAACGCACAACTTGCCCACTATCAGAAATTTTTAATTTCACTTGAATCCCCGGGTTAATTTGGCAAAACCCACCGATACATAAAGGAATAAGATATTCTCCTGGAATGGTACTGGCCGCCAACGTCAATTGTCCTCTTTTTAATCCCTTTAACTGATCAATGTTGTATTTTACATTTTGATAATGAATCAACATTTGTTTGGCCTCTGGATACAATAGTTTTCCAGCTGGTGTTAAGGTAATCTGCTTTTCTCCCCGCTGAAACAAGACTATTTGCAGCTCTTCTTCTAAGGATTTAATTTGAAAGCTCACTGCTGGTTGGCTCATAAACAAATGCTTGGCTGCTTTGGTAAAGCTCTGCAAATCCGCTACATGCAAAAAAGCTTCCACCTGTCTAATATTCAAAGCTCCTCACCCCGTAATATATGGCTCGCAGCATTCATGGCTGCTATTCTCGTATATTGCTTGGATAATCCCCCTTGCATATATACGGCATAAGGTTCCCTTAATGGTGCATCAGCACTTAACTCCAAGGTTGCCCCTTGAATAAAAGTGCCAGCAGCCATGATAACTTGATCTGCATAGCCAGGCATTCCATCCGGTATGGGCTGCACATGGGCATCCACTGGCGAAGCAGACTGAATGCCTTGACAAAAGGCAATGAGTTTTTTACTGTCTCTTAAAACAATACTTTGGATGATATCTGTTCGTTTTTCGTTGTATTTAGGTAAAGTTAAAAATCCCAATTTTTCAAACAATCTAGCAGAAAAAACCGCTCCTTGCAAAGCCCCGGACACCAAGCTGGGCGCCATAAAAATTCCCTGATACATTAACCGAATAAAACCTGGCGCTGGTCCAACTTCGCCCCCAATACCAGGTGCTGTCCAGCGAGATGCAGCCAAATCCACATATTCTCTTTTGCCAACTACATAACCACCGCTGGGCACCAATCCTCCGCCAGGATTTTTAATCAATGAACCAGCCATGATATCTGCCCCAATGGTGGTAGGCTCCTCTTGTTCAACAAATTCACCATAACAATTATCAACAAAAATAATGACATCATCTTTACAGGTACGGATAAATTGAATCAATTCTGCCATTTTTTCTAGATCCAAGGAGGGTTTTAAACTATATCCCCTGGATCTTTGTAACATAATGACTTTGGTTTTGGCCTGAATGGCTTTTTTCACAGCCTCTAAATCCGGTAAGCCGTTGGCGTCAGGCTCAACCTGCCGATAGACTATCCCATAATCCCGCAAGGAACCTCTACCATCTCCAGGAAAACCGATCATAGTCTCCAAGGTATCATAGGGTTTTCCCTGGACTGACAACAATTCATCCCCTGGACGCAACAAACCAAAAAGACAGAGAGCTATGGCATGGGTACCACTGACAATTTGCCCCCGCACCAAAGCTGCTTCTGTTTTAAATATATCACAATAAATTGCCTCCAAAGTTTC
>CATZDY010000068.1 GCA_958417755.1 uncultured Peptococcaceae bacterium | reverse complement strand
CTTTAGGCAATGAATGATAGATAGCCCACCAAAATCAGCTTCTGTGAAGATTCGAATTCCACCTTCGGAACGTCCGACAAAAGGCAGCAGGCCCTCTTTATCGTAATATCTGAGTGTAGAAGGAGCCACATTCATTTTTTTTGCCATGTCACCAATTGTATACATCGCCAATGCCTCCCAAAAAATTAAATTACCTCTTGACTTAAAGTTTACTTTAAGTCCTATAATTGCATTACACTTTATGAATTGTACCATATGGGCACAGTCCCTGACAAATCAAATGGAGAGGAATAATGCTATGAATATGACTTTTAACTTCTACAACCCCACGAACCTAATTTTTGGCAGCGGAAAACTCAGCGAGTTGGGCAGCCAGCCCATGCCTGGCAAAAAAGCAATGCTGCTGATTTCCAAGGGCAAGTCCACCAGAACCAACGGATCTTTTGACCGCACCATAGAACAACTGCATAAAACCGGTGTGGAATACGCTGTGTTCGACAAGATCATGGAGAACCCATTGAAGGACGTAATCATGGAGGGAGCAGCTTTCGCCAAAAACAACGGCTGCGATTTTATTGTGGCGCTTGGTGGTGGGGCGGTACTGGATGCTTCTATAGCAATCGCGGCTATGGCTACAAACCCAGGCGATTTGTGGGATTATGTGGTGGGCGGTACTGGCAAAGGCCAACCGCTGGTTAACAAAGGTCTGCCGATTGTAACGATTGCCACAACGGCTGGAACCGGTTCGGAAATCAATGCCTTTGGGGTGATTTCCAATGTTAAAACAAACGAAAAAATTGGCTTTGGCGATCCGTCTTTGGTGCCAGTGCTTTCCATTGTAGACCCGGAGCTTATGAAAACAGTTCCCCCACAATACACCGCATATCAAGGCTTTGACGCGCTATTTCACAATACAGAGGTAATGATCAGCAAAGGCGTTAATATTATGAGTGAGACGCTTGCTTTGTCTGCCATCAAGAATATTGCCCAATATCTCCCCCGTGCGGTTCGGGACGGAAATGATCTGAAGGCGAGGGAACGGGTCGCCTACGGCAGCACCATAGCTGGCATGACGATGCAGCTTACCAGCACCACAGCCAAGCATTCCATGGAGCATGCTATGAGTGCCTATCATCACAACTTGCCCCACGGCGCGGGTCTCATCATGATCTCCAAAGCGTTTTACGAGTTCTTTATTGAGCACCATGCCTGCGACGGGCAGTTTATCAAAATGGCGAGAGCCATGGGCATGGAGAACGCCGACAAACCGGAGGACTTCATCACTGCGCTTGTAAAGCTGCAGGAGGATTGCGGCGTGGCTGATTTGAAGATGAGCGATTACGGATTCCAGCCGGAAGAAGCTATAATCCTGGCCAAAGGCGCACGCTCCATGCAGGGCGGACTGTTCTTGGCGAACCCTTGCGAAATGTCCGATGAGGACTGTGCGGCTATTTTTGAAAAATCCTATCGCTGAGTGTTTAAGACAAAAGGAATGACGTGAGTGAATGAAAACCTAAAAACCATAAAGCTGAACAATGGCGTGGAAATGCCTATGAAGGGCTTTGGGTCTTTCAAGTGAGCGATTCGTCACAATGTGAAGATGTGGTGCGAAAAGCATAGAGGAAGGGCATCGGCTCTTTGATACTGCCAGTGCATATCAAAATGAAGAAGACGTAGGGAGATTTATCCGTAAAAGCGGTGTTCAAGGTCAAGATTTTTTATCACAACCAAAGCATATGTTTAAGGAAATGGGCTATGAAAAAATAAAAAGCTTTGATAGAATATGGATATAATTTCCACTTAACTTTACCTAATAATTTAAGTGAGGTCAGGCGGATAAGTACATCAAAAATCCGATTCTAAGGGCAAATAACGGATGCCCCGAATTGAAGTGGAAATATGACTACAATTACACTGACAGTTGAGAACACATTTATTCATGCGATGCTGAACGGGACAAAAGCGGCCCGGGAATATGATTGTTCATTTGCATACACGGTTTGCCTGATACGCTATTTAATGATTACTGTGGCGTTATGAGGGAACCCCTACGTACGATAAGCAGGAGTTGCATAACGGTTAGAAAAATGGGGATATTGATTTTGTTCCAAGTGGTAACAATGTTTCAATCCTATTCAGCGGTGAACATGAAACCTATCTCCATATGGTCACGATAAGGTGGACTAATGAAGGCAGCCTTTGCTTATAGAAAATAAGGATATAAAAGTCAATCAAAACAGATGAGGAGGATTTTCAGTGAGTAAAGTATTAGTTGCGTATTTCAGCGCAAGCGGAGTAACAAGGAAAATGGCAGAAAGACTGGCAAAGGAAATCGGAGCAGATCTGTTTGAGATTAAACCGGAAATTCCTTACACAAATGCGGACCTTGATTGGCAGAACAAAAAGAGCAGAAGTTCCGTTGAAATGAATGACAGAAGCTGTCGTCCGGTAATCAGTTCCAAAGTAGAGGATATGGGACAGTATGAAGTGGTGTTCGTCGGGTTTCCAGTATGGTGGTACAGGGAGCCATCCATCATCGACAGCTTCATGGAAGACTATGATTTTAGTAAAAAGATAATCGTACCTATTGCAACATCCGGTGGAAGTCAGATAGGCGATTCTGGAAAAAACATGCAGGCTCTGGCACTGGGTGCAAAAGTAGTAAATGGAAAACGATTTGAAGCAAATACATCAGGCAAAGAGCTTGCTGCATGGGCTTCAAAGTGGTTATAGGTAATGGATATTGGTAATTGCAATATGCCTTGCATATGGTTTAGCCGGCTGTGGTGAAAGTAATGCTTCTACGAACGAAAGTGCAAAGCAAACGCAGACCGCCACATCAGAAAAAAGCATCTGGATAAAATCGATAAATCAACAGCTAAGGCAAATCGATACAAGATTCTGATACAGAGATAACAGATAATAAACCCTCTAGGATAGAAATATTGGCTACATCAAATGATGTGTTTGTCGTATATTTTTCTGCAACAGGCACAACAAAAGGCGTTGCAGAGAAAATCGCTGTTTTTACTAATGCAGATGTGTATGAGAGCGTCCCAGCAGAGCCGTATTTGGATGCAGACCTATATTATAACGACAGCCAGAGCCGTGCATCAGCTGAAATGAATAATCCGGATGTGCGCTTAGAAATCGGCACTGAGACCACATCCCTTGAGAGATACCCCATGATATCCAATCTGGCGGGGAGATGCGCCACGTATAATGAGTACCTTTGTGGAAACTTACGATTTTGAGGGTATTACAATCATCCATTCTGCACATCAGGTGGTAGTAACATCGGAAGCAGTGGGGAACATATCGCAGATCTGGCGGGAAGCGGAAACTGGCTTTCTGGTCAGAGATTCAGCGGTGGGGTATCGGAGTCTGGTTTACAGTCTTGGCTTGATGGATTGCAATAATAAATACAATTGGAGGGCAGGCTTATGCAGAGTGAACGGAGGAACATCATATAGGATTGTTGACAGCTGTATGACTGCCCTCCTGCTGTTTAAAATAGTGATAGTAGACACACTGAGAAATATCTAAAAATTATAAATCGAGAGGAGAAAATAGTGATGGAACAAAAATTGATGAAGGCCGCTGTATTGACAGGGCCAAAACAGATTGAGGTAAAAACCGTGTCAATGCCTTCGTTGGAACCGGGAATGATGGAGATTAAAGTGTCTGCATGTGGTGTGTGCGGAAGCGATGTCCATATGTGGAGAGTCGGAAAAGGGTGGGGGACACAGGTTGACTCAGACTTTTTTATGGGGCACGAATTTTGTGGCGTCGTGACAGATCCGGGAGACAGCAAATTCCAGGCTGGTGACCGTGTGGTATTCTGGGCAAACCTGTACTGCGGCAAATGTGATATGTGCCTGGCTGGGAAGGAACAGCTTTGTCGGGAGGTAAACGGTACTAACTATATCGGTTTTGTTTGTAACGGAGCTTATGCGGAAAAGTATGTTGGGAAGGCGTCCAATGCATATCTGCTCCCTGATTCTGTTTCCGATGTAGCTGCGGCTCTGATCGACCCGTTGATGGTAGCCTATCACGCCGTCCGCCGGTCGGGAATCAAACTCCACGATAAAGTGCTGGTGGTAGGTAGCGGCATCATCGGTCAACTGGTCGGGGAATTGGCTAAGAAAGCAGGTGCCTCCTATGTGGCCATGTCGAAGGTGAATGATGTTAAAATTCTTAAAGCCAAGGAAATCGGAGTCTTTGACGCTTATTTTGACGGAAATGATCCGCAGAGGGAATCGGTGCTCAAGAAGGCATCAAACGGAGGATTTGATATCGTATTTGAAGCAGTGGGCGCAAGGGAGGGGCTTGCTACATGCTTAGATGGTGTTTGTCCCGGTGGAAAAATCGTTATGATTGGGAATTCTATAGAAGCAGAAATCCCCTTTGCCATGAACCGAGCCGTTCTGCAGGAAATCCAACTTATTGGCAGCGTTTCCTGTACTCGTAAAGAATTCGAGGAAACCATTGATCTAATTGCGAGTGGAATGATTAATCCGGAAAAATATGTAACAGATGTACTACCTTTAGAAGGATTGCAACAGGCGTTTGAGCGTCAGATATCAGAAACCGATCCTATGCTGAAAATTGTTATTAAGCCGTAAGATCCTATCTTTTTAGAAGTATCAAGGCGTGTCTATGTGAAGAGTTGCAGAGTGCCATCATGACGAGGCAGATTAAGTACCCTGAGGCATACAAGCTGGGAAAGAGCCTAGCTCAATAAACAAGAATACTGCAAAACGGAGGTAAATAATATGTATAATGAATCGATGAAGTTAGTCAACGGAGTGGTAGTGCCTATGCTGGCACTGGGAACATGGCTTATCGATGATGATAAGGTAGCTGAAGCCGTCAGAGCAGCAGTGAAACTCGGATACCGCCATGTGGATACTGCACAAGCTTATGCTAATGAGCGTGGTGTTGGCAAAGGTATACGCACTTGTGGAGTTCCGAGGGAGCAGCTCTTTGTAACATCTAAGGTGGCGGCGGAGCATAAATCCTATGAAACTGTGGCAGCATCTATTGATAAGACTCTTGAAGAAATGGAACTTCATTATATCGACATGATGATTATCCACAGTCCTCAGCCGTGGGCAGAGGTAAATCAGTCTGATAATCGTTATTTTGAGGAAAACAAGCAGGCATGGAAGGCACTTGAGGATGCATACAAAGCAGAAAAAATTCGTGCAATCGGTGTATCCAACTTTTTAAGGGAAGATATCGACAGTCTGTGGAGTGCGGCGGAAATCAAGCCGATGGTCAATCAGGTACTGTGCCATATTTCCAATACTCCTCTTGAGCTGATTGCATATTGCCAGAGCAAAGGAATCGTGATGGAGGCATACTCTCCTGTCGCACACGGTGAAGCACTCAAAAATGAACAGATTGCGGAAATCGCAAAAAAGTATGGTGTTTCCGTGCCGCAGCTCTGCATTCGGTATGATATTCAACTTGGTATGATTGTTCTTCCGAAGTCCGCAAATCCTGAGCATATGAAGTCTAATGCAGATGTGGAATTTGTTATCTCCGATGAGGATATGAAAATTCTGAAAAACATAGAGAAAATCAAAGATTATGGTGAACATGGATTCTTTCCTGTATTTGGAGGAAAAATGTAATTTTTGAACTTTACCGTAAGGATAGTGTTGAAAAAAATATGGATTATGGCAATGCCAAAGGTGCTTTACAAATTATGAGACATTGGAACAAGTAATGTGTCTATTATATGTGAACATAAAACAGACTTTTGTAGCCATTAAAGCCAGTAAAATCAACGTATAACAGAGATGGGCTACATTTTATTATCCTGTTTGATTGGCATACCATGGCTTCTCCTGTGTTAACATTTCTTACGAATACTGACTTGATGGGAAAAACAGTAATGCTCCTATGGCGGAAGCGGAGAAGCAAACACTATGCCAGACATTGCCAAGAAATGTGCAAATGCATGATTTATGTTTATATAATGTTGGTGGTCGTAAAGTGAAGAATGAAATCTCATCATGGTTGGAGCTTACTTTTTTTAGCTGCTAATGGAAAAGTGGTTTTGACATATTATTATGGCAGCAATATAAACGCGCTTATTTGATAGACTTGTCAGTTGACTTTGATTTGAAATTTGCAATGATTGTATCAAGCACAGCGATTTTTTGTTCTGCGGTTAAATTGGATTGAGCGAGTCTCCTTTCTATAATAGTGACATGAAACTCACTCACCTTGTCAGCAAGGGCGTGAAAGTCTGTCTTGTCAGAAACATGGACAAGCACATTTTGGACAAGATTTTTTTTCATTCACTCCCTCCCTTCGACAAGTTTTATACACTATCATTGTATGAGTAGGTTTGTTTGTCCTAGTACAGTGAAAAAAAGCTGGACCATGAGAATTGGTTTTCAGTATCTGATAATGGGACGAAAGTAATATTAAATGCCTTTGTTCTTTTATATAGTATTGGAGGCATACAAAACATGGGAAAGATAGCAAAAGAGGAGGTTTAAGCTTTTACCTGTAAAGAAAGGGGGCGGCCTAAGGTTGAAAGAAGTATTCACAGCACATAGTCAGTTTTGGCTATGCCCTGTGCTGTTTATTTCGTTGGTATCCTAATAGTAAGCTTTTTCTGTAATTTTCTGGGGGATGTCATGCAAGACGGTTGCACCAAAACCGGGAATGTTCTTATCTATATCTATCCAGCGATTTGAAGCATAGCGGAAACTTATGTTGTAAAACTTCACCAGGAAGCTGTGATTTAATAGGCTCATTTAGGTATGGGAAGTTTGAGTTAAATAATCTTGAAGGATTTTAATCTGCTAGAGGTGGGATGAACTTGTACTCCTTCTGATACCTGATGAATTAAAAATACCTATGCCTAATAGGTATGGATATATAGTTATAATGAGTATTTTACATATGAACCTGAGCATGGAATAATAATGGCAAGGGATCCCAATCAATGAACAGCAGAGAGGAAGAAGATAAATGAAGCATATAAGCAAACAGATTTTTGCCGGTTTTTTGATGCTTACCATGTTTATGGGTACAGCATGCAGTGCTCAGACGGAAACACAGGATAACACTACGCCAGAGTACTATACTTTTGAACTGAGTGACAATGTTACGAGAACCCACGTTTCCTACAAAAACCGCTTTGGCATCACTTTGGCGGGAGATTTATACATGGCAAAGGATTTAGACACAACAGGGCAACATCCTGCTCTGGTAATTGGCCCTCCTTATGGCGGTGTTAAGGAACAGGGGCCTGGTGTCTACGCAAATCAGTTGGCCCAGCGTGGCTTTGTGGTATTGGCCTTTGATCCGTCTTATAATGGGTACAGTGGGGGTGAACCTCGGCACGTCTCCTCTCCTGATGTGTTTGTAGAGGATTTCAGCGCTGGTGTTGATTATCTGGGAACTCGTCCCTTTGTTGACCGCGAAAAGATTGGAGCTATCGGAATTTGTGGCAGCGGTGGCTTTGCACTTTCCGCAGCACAGGTGGATAAACGTATCAGAGCGGTTGCCACAGCTAGCATGTATGACATCAGTAAAATGGGAGATACCATGACTGCTGAACAGTTTGACGAGGTTTTGGAACAGGTTAGCCAGCAGCGCTGGGAGGATTTTGAAAACAATGATCCTGAATACAATCCTTCTTTCCCTATAGAGCCGGATAGCGCTGTGCCGGAAGGGCTGGATCCGGTTTCAGCGGAATTCTACAGTTACTATGGTCTTGAGAGAGGTCATCATCCCAATGCCCGCGGTGGTTTTACCACAACGAGCCAGCTATCTTTTCGCAATTTCCAGCTGTTGAACCATATTGACACAATTTCTCCGCGTCCGATTCTGTTCATTATGGGGGAAAATGCCCATTCACGTTTCTTTAGCGAGGATGCTTATGAGGCGGCAGCTGAACCAAAGGAGTTGTATATTGTTCCTAATGTAGATCATATTGCGCTGTATGACCAGGTGGATAAAATTCCCTTTGATAAGCTGGAGTCCTTCTTTCTGGAGGCCTTTGAATAAAAACCATGTGAGCAGAGCATAACCGATATACTTTGCTCTACAAATTGCTTCTAAATCTGACGGCAAAAGGAAAATTATTTCCTCTTGCCGTCTTTTTTGCTATATATAAGCGTAACCTCTATGCTTGGGGTATGTAATTCAAAATCTAAAGAACAGACTATTCACTTTTCGCCAATAGTCTGTTCTTTGCTGTCTCCTTCTGCTTACCGAATGCCCAATCTGGATGTTCCTTATGCCATGTATCATGTGCTCCAATGTCCGGCACAGATCATGCCATAGAGTAAAAAATATTAAATTTGAAAGAATCGAAAACTAAAATACAAATACCATCTAGCGCATGATTTTTGGGAATTTTTCTTTCTCAACTTAGCCCAACAGAATCATTTAATCTTTTCATTACAATGGGTACTAGTTTGGCCAATTGTTCCGGTGTTTTTTGCATGCCTTTTTTTAACCATTGATTCGATAAATGCCAGAACCCTCCAGCATAAAAGGATAAGACGTAATCAAAATCATCTACAGATTGATCATATGTTCTTGTAACATATGGTTCTGTCAACAAAGGCAATATGCTCTCAAAGGCGTAAAGCACATGCGCCATTAATCCTTGTTGGTTTAAAATTTTCAAGAATTCTGCATAACAGCTACAAACTTCAAAGTAGGTTTTGGCAATGACAAAGGCGTTTAATGTATCTTTTTTGCTTAGAATTTCCCTTTTAAATTCATCGATCATCTGGCTAATGCGATATAAAAGGATATCTTCTTTTGAAGTAAAATGGCGATAAAAAGTACGCCTATCCAGACCTGCCTTAGACGCTAGTGCGGTGATTGTTATGGTATGATATGGTTTTAATTTTAATAATTCCGTAAGAGCATCAGCAAGCCAATTTTTGGATTGTAGGGCAATAGGATTTTCCTGCAAACTGTAACTCCGCCTTTCTTGTCGCAATGACATTGTCTTTGTAGCACTGCTTGACAAAAGATTGACAATGTATTTTACCTTGATTATACTCCAGGTTAGAGTTTGTCACAAGTGTGACATAGGAGGGTTTTGGCATGTGGAAATTGAGTGGTTGGTTCATGATGGTAACTGGCATATTGCATACAGCCTTGGCTATATTTCACCATCATGCCATGTATCGGGTAATGATAAAAAATGGGATAATCAATACCGGAACATCCAGTTTTGAAACGCAATATGCTTTTTGGTATTGCATGGTTGGCTTGGCCCTTATTTTATTTGGGCAACTGATGCGTTATTATATACAGGATACAAAGCAACCCCTTCCTTTGGGTCTGGGGCTGTCACTGCTATTGGTTGCTGTATTGGGTTGTATGGTGATGCCCATTTCTGGGTTTTGGCTTCTCATACCACAGGCAATGATTATCATCTACTATCATGGAAGCAAAAAAGCGCTTCAATAAGGAACTGCCACTTTTTTTACTGTTCTTGTTTATATTCTGGTTTAAAAACTATCTTTCTTACTTGTTGTTGAACCCGCGCGTTAGGAGTATCAAAATCCTTAAAGGAAGGATGTCAGTTTTGCAAAACATATTGCTCATAGAAGATGATAAGTCCTTAAATCGAGGCATTCGTTTTAAGCTGTCAAAAGAGGGATATGGTGTATTTTCTTGCCAATCCATCACAGAAGCCAGGCAAATACTAAAGGAACAAAGTATTGACTTAGTGATTCTTGATGTTATTTTGCCTGATGGCAATGGTTTTGATTTTTGTCAAGAAATGAGAAAGCACAGTAATACTTTGCTTATTTTTCTGTCAGCCTGTGACGAAGAGGTAGATATTGTTGCTGGCTTAGATATGGGTGGAGATGACTATATGACAAAACCTTTCAGCTTAACGGTTTTAATGTCTAAAATCAATGCCTTGCTGCGCAGAAACACAGCTTTGGCTTCAGGAAAACTTGTGTCTAAAGACTTAACATTTTATCCGGAAACCATGAAAGTATATAAAAAGAATATAGAGATACTTTTAAGCAAAACAGAGCTAAAGCTGCTTTCCTATTTCATGAATCATCCGCAGAAAATGATTACCAAGGAACAGCTGTTGGCAGAGATTTGGGATATTGATGGGCTGTTTGTTGATCCCAATACTGCGGCAGTCAATGTCCGCAGGTTGCGGGAAAAGATAGAAGATAATCCCGCTAACCCCGGGTATATTCAAACCATACGGGGGATAGGGTATATCTGGAAGGAAGGTTGTCAAAGTAAATGATGCTGAGAAAAGAACCTTTTCTTCTAAAAAGATTAGGCCTGCTCATGATGGCCTTTGTCCTCACAGGTAGCATTATGATCATCAGTAAGCATATTATTATGAATCAACAGCTCAGTTTCTTCATACAGAGCAGTATATTCATGGCATTGCTTGGTTTTACTCTCTTTCTTTTTATTTCTACCTTTCAAATTTTCTTAATCAAGCTGGACAATATCTCCTTTACCATCGACAAGGTGATGGATGGAAAATTTTCTTATGTTTCCAATCATACTGAGGATGAAGAGGGACTTGTATCCCGTTTGGAGTTTCAGTTTTACCAAATGGGGAAAAGAATGGAATTGAACTTAGAAAAAATGCGTCAGGAAAAAGAAAGCATCAAATCATTGGTTACAGAGATTTCACACCAAATCAAAACCCCTTTGGCATCCATGAAACTATTCACTGCCATGCTTCTGGAGGATGAATTAACTGACCAAGAAAGAACAGAGTTTTATTCTCATATTCAAAATAGGGCGGAAGAGTTAGCTTGGTTAGCAAATTCACTCATTAAAATATCCCGTTTGGAAATCGGGGTGATTCAGCTAAAAAAAGAAGCCAAGGATGTAAAGGAAACAATAATCCAGGCAATCAATGGCATCTATCTCCAAGCCCTAGAAAAAAACATAGACATTCACTTGGAAGATTTATTTAGTATTGTGGTCATACATGATGTGAAATGGACCCAAGAAGCAATGTTGAATGTCTTGGAGAATGCGGTCAAATACACCCCGGAACACGGTCAAGTGTTTGTTCGAATGGAAAGATTAGAGACTTACCTCAAAATAGATATTGAAGATACTGGCTTTGGAATTGAAGCACACGAGGTGGGGCAGATATTCAAGCGCTTCTACCGGGGGAAGTCCCCTGTGGTGGCCAATACCGAAGGCTTAGGCATTGGCTTATATCTGGCCAGAAGAATTTTAGAAGAACAAGGGGGCAATATCATTGTAACTTCTCCGGCAAGCCAGGGGGCAAGATTTAGTATTCTGCTTTCCCTTTGCTTTACAAAACTGTAAGCAAGCAATGGGTGTTTTGTAAGCAAACAATGCTATCATTGAGGTGAATGCATAAGGGGGAGATAGAAATGAAGATTGTAGAAACCAAATCTTTAAAAAAGCATTATTTAACTGGGGTCAATACCATAAAAGCAGTGGATGGCATTGATTTGGCTGTGGAGGAAGGGGAGTTTGTGGCCATTGTGGGTACATCAGGTTCCGGCAAATCTACGTTGTTGCATTTAATCGGGGGCCTGGACAAGCCCACAGAGGGCAAAGTATTGGTTGACGGCAAGAATATCTATGACCTTCATGATGCAAAACTTGCTGTGTTTAGAAGAAGAAAAATTGGTTTCATTTTTCAAGCATACAACCTGATTCCAGTGTTAAATGTGTGGGAAAATGTTACCTTGCCCATTGAGTTAGACAATAAATCAGTGGATGCGGAATTTATCTGCGAATTGCTAACAACATTGCATATATTGGATAAAAAAAATGCCCTGCCTAGCCACCTATCAGGGGGACAGCAACAGCGGGTTGCCATTGCCCGGGCCCTGGCAACCAGACCATCTTTGGTGTTGGCAGATGAACCAACAGGAAACTTGGATTCTAAAAACAGCATGGAGGTCATGCAGTTATTAAAGCATTCAGTCAAGAAATATCACCAAACATTCATGCTCATTACCCACGACGAAAAGTTGGCCCAAATGGCTGACCGGATTATTAGATTAGAAGATGGCCTCATTGTGAGCAGGGGGGCATGAACATGAGAAAATGTTTTACCTTAGCATGCAAATACATGCTTACATACCGCAAGCGAACCATTGCCATTATATTTAGCATTTTGCTTAGTAACTTTGCTATTGTTACCATGGGGTCATTATCTGAAAGTGCCCGCCAGGCAGAAGTGCTGCATGTAAAAAAGGCAGCCGGGGCTCAACATGTGATTTACCGGGAACTGAATGAGCAAGATTTGGTCGCAATTGCCAGCAATCCCAAGGTGAAGAGGCAAGCCAATATGTTTTATTACGATACTTGGACCCAAAATGGTTTGGCAGTCAATCTGCTTGGGGCAAATGAAGATATTCTCTACATGGAAGATACGGAAATATTGACTGGCCAGTTTCCTCGACAGCCCCATGAAATTGCCTTAGAGGGCTGGGTATTGGATCGGCTACAATTGCCCCAAAAAATTGGACAATGGATTGACATATCTTTGCCCCAAGGCGGAGAAATGAAAAAATTTCAATTGGTTGGCATTATCAAGGACCGGGCTGAAGATAAGTCTGTTGGCAAACTGGAGGGCTATATTGCTTATCATCAAGATAACCTTACTGGCAGGGACAATCATATTGCCTCTTTGGTGGAATTTAAGGAAAAAGAGGATATATCGAAAGAAATCACAGCCCTAGGAAATATGTTAAACCTGCCTGACATGGATGTTATGCCCAATAAAATGCTTTTAAGCGCCATGGGTGAACTGCAGAGGATTGACTGGCAATTGGTGAAAACAGCCATTTTCTTGATGCTAGTGGGTGGTATGGTCATTTATACTGTTTATAACATTGCTGCCGTAAGACGCGTGCAAGAGTATGGTCTTTTAAGGGCCATTGGGGCCACAAAAAAGCAATGCATTGCTATGATGCTGGGAGAACTCATCATCATGTATTTGGTGGGATCAGGATTGGGAGTGCTGGGAGGAAGTATTTTCCTTCACTTCTGCCAGGGAATCAATACAGATTTATTTGTGAAAGAAAGCTTGGTCAATACATTGGATGTGGTGTTGGTCTCCCCAGCTGTTGTGCAGCTGGCCCTCATCATGGGACTGGGCTCCATGTTAGCAGCTGGGATAAAGGTTGCCTGGATGGCAAGTAAAATGACTCCTATGGAAGCATTGGCTAAAAACACCCCGGATAAAACAATCAAAATCAAAAGAAAAGAAGGGATAATGGAACGAAGCTTAGGAATTGCCTACAAAGTTTCTTATAAAAATTTGCTGCGCCATAAAAAAGCCCTTGTGCTGATTACCATTACCATGACAATAGGATGTTCCATTTATATGGTCAGCTCTTATGAAACCAAAATGTTTGAACGGGATCAAGAATATTATAACAATCTATATAAGTCCAAGGCCTATGAATTTACCTTGAATGTGAACGAAGGCTCTCCTATGAAACAAGCCTTTACAGGAGAGGATATTGAAACAATAAACCAACTGCCTCAGGTAGAGGATATTTTGGCCCGAGGTTTGCTGTATTCCCGGATAGAGTTTCCCCAGTCTGCCTTAAATGGCAAGTTTGGTGAA
>CATZDY010000067.1 GCA_958417755.1 uncultured Peptococcaceae bacterium | reverse complement strand
AATCTTTCATACTGCAAACAACCAGCTGTTTTGTTCCCTTTTGGCCCAGACTAGGGAAAAGCGTATCCTCCAAGTTTTGTTATTTTTAAGACGTAAAAATAACAATGAAAGTTCCTTTGTGATTTTTATTAAAAAAATTTAACCAATCAGGCTAAAAATAAAAAACCAATGGAACTATAATTCATTGGTTATAAGGCTGTTGTGTTGTTTTAAATAATTCATTTACCTAATAATTGTCGCAAAGCTGCTTTAAACTTTTTATCATCTCCAAGACTTCTTTTTTTAGGGCCTTTTGTTTTTCCTCCTACCCGTCTATATCTAGCTTTTATTTCCCGTTCCTCCAATAAAAAACCAATGGTATGTTGCGTAAAAATTCGTCCATGGGGGGAGAGGGCTTTAGCCCCCTTCCCCAGTACCATGGCTGCTAATCCATAATCCTGGGTAACCACAATATCCCCTGGGGTACAGATATTCATAATTTGAATATCTGTTTCCTGGGATGCATTGCCCACCACTCTATGGGTATGCAAATGTATATGATAAGGAACAATGTTGTGATTAAAACTTGCCACTGTCCATAAAGGCAACGAAAACTGAACAGAGGCCCAACAACAGATCTCTAAAACACTTTTGGGCACAGCATCAGCATCTACAACGATTTTCAATTCTCCGCCCCTTTTCAGCAGCTAAATATCAAAAATACCTGGCCTTACTGAGGCTTGTTTTACTGACAATTTTTATTTTATCCATTTTTTTGGGCTCTCTGACGTTGGCTTTTATCTAAGATTTTTTTACGCATACGTAAATCATTGGGAGTTACCTCTAGCAATTCATCATCGCCTAAATACTCCAAACATTCTTCTAAACTAAATCTTCTGGGTTCCTCCAAACGCATAGAAGCTTCTGCTGTACTGGAACGCATGTTGGTTAAATGCTTCTTTTTACACACATTGACTTCCAAATCCTGTTCCCGACAGTTCTCTCCCACCACCATACCTTCATAAACCTGGGTTCCTGGGGTAATGAATAGAATGCCCCGTTCTTGCACTGCATTCATACCATACAAAGCTGCTTCCCCTGATTGAAAAGCAATCAACACCCCTCGATTGCGTTTCATAATGTCTCCTTTATAAGGTTCATAACCAGCAAATATATGATTCATTACCCCATGTCCCCGGGTTTCAGTTAGCAATTGAGAACGAAAGCCAATAAGTCCTCTGGCTGGCACTTTAAATTCCATCCGCAGTTGTCCTCCACCTAAGGGAACCATATTCTTAAGCTCACCTTTTCGCCAGCCCATGATCTCCATTACTGTTCCCATATGATCCTCTGGAATATCAACCATGAGTAATTCCATAGGTTCATGCTTCATCCCATTGATTACTTTATAAATCACTTCAGGTTTTGAAACCTGTAACTCATATCCTTCCCTACGCATGGTTTCAATCAAAATAGATAAATGCAATTCCCCTCTACCACACACCTCAAAACTATCGGCTTGACTGGTTTCTGTTACACGCAAACTAACATTGCGTTCCATTTCTTTAAACAACCTAGCCCTCAATTCCCGAGAAGTAATATATTTTCCCTCTCGTCCGGCAAAAGGACTGTCATTCACCATAAATGTCATTTTTAACGTTGGTTCATCCACTGTAATGGGCGGCAATTGCTCAGGATTTTGAAGACTCGCTACTGTTTCTCCTATATTTACATCCTCTAAACCTGAAAAGGTTACAATTTCCCCACAACAAGCTTCCTCGACTTCAACCCTTTCCAATCCCTCAAATACATACAAACGTCCAATTTTAGCTTCTACCTGTGTTCCATCATGTCGAATTAAAGCCACAGCTTGTCCTGTCCGAACTTTACCTCGAAAAACTTTACCTAATACCATTCTTCCTTGGTATTGATCATACAAAGTATTGTTCACTAAAATTTGCAAATCTCCTTCAGGATTACCACTTGGCTCAGGTACATATTGTACAATGGCTTCAAATAAAACTCTCAAGTCCTTACCTAGGACATTCAAATCCGTTGTTGCCATTCCCATCCGAGCAGAAGCATATATCACAGGAAAATCCAATAGTTCTTCTGGTGCTTCCAATTCAATGAACAAATCTAAAAGCTCATCCACCACCTCACTAGGCCTGGCATCCAAACGATCAATTTTATTAATGACAATCACTGGCGCTAGTCCCAGTTCCAATGCTTTTCTTAGAACAAATTTGGTTTGGGGCATGGGGCCATCAAAAGCGTCCACCAGCAAAAGAACGCCATCCACCATTTTTAAAACCCGTTCCACTTCTCCCCCAAAATCAGAATGCCCAGGCGTATCCACTATATTTATTTTAACATCACCAAAACGAACAGCTGTATTTTTGGCCAGGATAGTAATACCTCTTTCTCTTTCCAAATCATTGGAATCCATTACCCTTTCCTGTACCACTTCATTTTCTCTAAAAATACCACTTTGTTTTAACATTGCATCAACCAAAGTAGTTTTACCATGATCTACATGCGCAATAATTGCAATATTTCGTAAATGACTGATTTGTATTACCCCCTATACAAAAAACACTTTACAAGTATAGCAGCGTTTTGTCTCAAATACAATAACTTCCCTTTCCCTAAACCTTAGATTCACAAGGCATTTCCTTTAATTTTGATATTCCTTTAATAGTTTCATTGCTTTATCATACTCTGCCTTGGGGACCATCATGCGAACTGAAAATCCTGGCACCAATAATGCAATACTTTCATCATATAAAAAACATAGAATTCCCTCTTTTTCTAAGATCCCTTTGCATAAATGAGCTTCCAAAGGATTATGAAAAGAAGCAACCACCACTGTATCTTTGGGGATTAATTTTCCTAATAAGGAATGCTCAGGATCAGGAGGTTCTGGTAATATGCTACCCGTTTCTACTTCCTTCAAAACTGAAGTACATACCTGCTGATATTTTTTCTGCAGACCATGATTTCTTTTCGCAAGTTTTTTGAATTTCATTTGCCACCCTCCGCATTGAGGTTCATTTGTAGTATAATAATGAAAATGAATTGCATAAACAGTTATTTTTATATTTTTATATTCTTTTTTTAATAGTATAATCCATAGAACGCTCTTCTTGCATAGATACCATAAAATTTTTCCTGATTTATATACAAAATATGGCAAAAAACTTCTAAAACAATCTTTTCTTTTCTCATCATCTATACATGACTGATGAATCCAATGATAAAGGAAGTGTTTTATGTCAAAGGGATTTCTGCCACTATTGATTACTGTCTTTATTGCTGTGGGGGTTTATTATTTGTGGGCTGTCTTCTTGCAATTCAACAGCACCATTGGTATGATTGTGGGAATAGCGGTGGCATTGATTGTATCTATTTTGTTTGCCATCCAAAAGGAAAAAAACAAAAAAAAGAGAGAAAAATCTGAATGAAGAGTGGAAAGTATTCATAAAAAGTTAGCATGTTTCATTATGAACAACACGTGTAAAAGAGACAAAATAAATTCTTAAAGAATTTATACCAAAACGGGGTGCGATATATTGTTAACAAAAGGGGCTATTGGCATTTTTGATTCAGGGGTAGGCGGTCTATCAGTAGCCAGGGAAATACAAAAACAATTACCTAATGAAAATATTCTATACTATGCAGATTCCGCATACTGCCCTTATGGCAATAAAAAACCAGATGAAATTCGTAATAGATCCATCAAAATAAGTCAATTTCTTCTGCAAGAAGGAGCAAAAATGTTGGTGGTAGCCTGTAATACTGCTTCCATCGCTGGTTTGGATACTTTACGTCAAACATTCCCTAATATTCCCATCGTAGGAATGGAACCAGCAGTTAAACCAGCAGCTAAAGCAACTCAAAATGGTCGTATCGGCGTTTTGGCCACTGGGGTAACCTTAAATGGCGATCGGTTTACTTCTTTAATCAATCGCTACGCTTCACATATCGTTGTCATCAACCAACCTTGTCCTGGACTTGTGGAATTGGTGGAATCAGGTCATTTACAAGGCCCTAAAACCACGGCTTTACTGAAACAATATCTTCATCCTCTCTTGGAACAACACATTGATACCTTGGTTCTTGGTTGTACCCATTACCCTTTTTTGTACCAAGCAATCCAAGATATTGTTGGACCCAATATCTCTATCATTGATACAGGCCAGGCTGTGGCTAAACAAGTGCAAAAAGTATTGTCAAATCACCAATTGTTAAAAATAAAGGCCACTCCTCCAGAGGATTGCTTTTATACCAGTGGAGATCCTATACAAGTAAAGAATGCCATTACAATTTTATTAAACAAAAAAATCATTTCTGTTCAACAAAAAGATTTTTCTTATATTACCAAGGCAAATAAATATATTTATACGCAAGTTTAAAATACATGCAGTTAAAAGATGACAAATAAAAACCAAATAACCATACCCAATTCCACCATTAGTTTTAGTGCTGTTCCGCCTACCAATCCTACCAAAGAACCAAAACCTGCCCGTATAGCCTTTTGTAGGGGTTGCTGACGAAAAAGTTCTCCCAAAACAGCCCCTATAAAAGGTCCGATTATAATCCCCAAAGGACCTAATAATATCAAGCCAAGCAATAATCCTATAATACTACCCCACACAGCAGCAGTACCACCCCCAAACCTCCTTACCCCCCATACATTAGCAGCATAATCAATTAGAAAGGTTAGTCCCACAGCCACAGCTTGCAACAAAAAAAACCACCAAGACATGCCTTCAAAACCAGCAAACAAACCATAAACAATGATACCAATTAGGATCAAGGGTGCTCCAGGCAAAACAGGCAACACTGTACCAGCAATACCTGCAACAAAAAATAGCAAAGCAAGAATCAATCCCACCCAATCCATCTGATTTTCCTCCCATTTTCTTCACCTAACAGCCCAGAAAAGGTATTAAGTTTTATGAATTTTTACATCCTTTGGGGCTGAATTTACACAATGCCGACAACTACCAGAACATGTACCACATTGTAATAATGGATAATAGCAACGAGGACAACGAAAATCCACTATTTGTTTTATCCGATAACCACATTGTTGGCAAACCAATACATCCTCATCTTTTTTTATAGACTCCTCTTTAGGCAACATGTTTTGCTCCTCTGATTTTTGTAAACCACTTTATGCCAAGCCATGCCAACACAGCAGCTACAATGATGACAAAAGCCATGGTAGTTTCCTGGTTTCCCCCCAGATATTTTGACATTTGATATAAAACTCCTCCAGTGACAAAAGCAATAACAATGCTGCCTCCCCATATCCATAGCCCTTCCAGACGCGTACGCTCCTTCAATATCATCATAACAGAAGCAATGCAGGGAACAAAAAGAGTAATAACCACCAAAGATACCAATGTCTGCATATGGGTCAGTGTAAGCTCTGTCAGTCCTGCCGCGCCAAAATCACGTCGAACCAAGCCCATCACAAAAGCAGTGGCTGAGTCAGCAGGCAAACCCAGCCATGATACAGTAAGGGGTGCTAACCACTGTTGGATTTTCTCCAATCCCCCTGAAATCTGTAAAACAGTAATAAGCAAAGCACCTAAGGCAAACAAAGGGATTGCTTCCCGTAAAAAGGCCAGAGTTTTATTGATTGTTTTTTTACACACATTGGTGAATCTCGGAAGTCGAATGGGGGGCAAATCAATTAAAAGACAAGTGGATTCACCAGGCAAAAAAGTATTTAGCAAAGTACCTGCCATGACCATAACCACAAAAATAACTGTCACATACAATAAAACATATTGTGCACCTAAACCTGCCAATAATCCAACAATAATACCCAATTGGGCAGAACAAGGAATAGTAAGTCCTAACAGAAAGATAGCAATTATTTTTTCCCGTTCAGAAGATAATAAACGAGTGGTAATAGTAGCCATGGTAACACAGCCAAAGCCTAAAATAATAGGAATAACACCCCGTCCGTTGAGCCCTATGCTTGTCAATAAACGGTCCACCAAAGTAGCAATTCTTGGTAAGTATCCTGAATCTTCAAAGATAGCCAAAATAAAATAAAAACCCGCTACCAATGGTAATAATAAACCCAACAAATAGGTAACTGTCATGGTTAAGAGCCCAAATTCTCCAGCTAATATAATACCCGGTAAAGAATTCAAAGGCATGATTGCTCCAACCAAGGAACGGATAAAAGGCTCATAATGACCAGTCATTATTGCTCCTTCGGTGAAATCCACCACAGTTCCAGAGATAAAAACGCCCACAAATTCATACATAAGCCAAAGACAAAAAAGCAAGATAGGAATTCCTGTCAAAGGACGTAGCATCCAACGTCCTAACTTAACCCCAATACCATAACCTTGCTCAAGGGAAACAATTGTTTGCGCACAAATATCATTCACCCGTTCTCTTCTTCTGCGATATATCTCTTCCCTCTTATTGCTAGTTATTAATCCATACTTTTGGGTAATTGTAGGATCCCCTTCTAAGTATAATAGGGCGTGTCCTTGCTTGCCCTCACAGGACAACAAATTTTCAGATAACATCTTTTCAAGCCCAGGTGTTACATGACCTTTACAAGCTTTCTCCAGGCTTTGAGACAATTCCTCAAATCCTTCTTTTTTTACAGCCACAGTGGGAATCACAGGAACACCTAATAAGTTTGATAGCTTTTGTACATCCACGGTTACTCCGTTTTTCTGGGCTTCATCTAACATATTCAAGGCTACAATAACAGGCAAACCAGTATCTATAATTTGTTGTGTTAAAAACAAATCCCTTTCTAAATATAAAGAAGAAACAACATTGATGATCAAGTCAGCACCTAAAATTACATCTCTAGCAACCCGTTCCTCATCATTAAAGGAAGATATGCCATAAACCCCTGGGGTATCTTGAACATCATATTCTCCGTAACGGCCAGAAGATATCTCTAAAGTGGTACCAGGATAATTGGATACATCCACATACATGCCTGTAAAGTGATTAAAAAAAACAGACTTGCCGGTATTGGGATTTCCAGCAAGTACAATTTTTTTTCTTGTATTCATAATCATATCATCATTTATATTTGATTTTCTGCCCGGCTTCATGCCTTTTTTATCACCATGATTACCATTTACCCCCATTTATGCCTTCCTCCGTTTTAAACAACAAGGTAAAAGTTGTTCAACTTCTATTTTCTTGGCTAGAGCTCTGCCAATGGCAATTTCCTGTCTATTCTTACTGATGACTACCGGGCCTGCAGGTATAATTTCACAACAATTTACTGTTTCCCCCTCACAAATCCCAAAACGAATACATTGTTCTCGTACATGATCCGTAGGCAATGAGAGTATTTTACATAAACAGCCTCTTCTTACCTTATCCAGTGTCATCTGCACACACTCCTCGTAAATGATACTCATTTTCAGAGATATTCTAAACATATTTTTGATAACGATTTTCAATTCCATTTTACGCTGAAACAAGTTTTAAGTCAACGGTGAAATGCTCTTCCATATCAATCTTCTATAAAAAAACATCGAAAAAGGGGATAGGGAAAATGAAATGTCTTACCGATCTTTTAAAAGGACACCCACCAACGCCAATTGGCTTGGTTCTCAAGTTATGTATTTCTTTCCTCCAACCAATGCTCATGAAACTCCATAGATATAAAAAAGGAACAAGATGCATTTGATCATCTTGTTCCTTTTTACTTGCAGACAATGTTACTCATTACAACTATCTGTATGACAATCTGTGCATTCTTCAACGCACTCTTCTTCCTCTGTAGCGTTTTTCAAAATGGTATCATCTTGTTCACAAGATGTGCAAGATTTTGATTTATTTTTTTCCAAACTGATTCACCTCCTTGGGAATATTCTTCCCTTTTAGAAGGATAAATATTCCTAAAAGATAAATCAAATCAAAAATTCCTTGTAAATCCTTGTAAACTAGGTTTTTTCCTAAGCCCTTTATATTGAGCCAATACTTTATAGATAGCTCCCATACCCTCTGGCATAATTAACTTCTTAATGGCCATTACATCTTTTATGGATTCTGCAGAGTAAGAAAAATCTTTCTCCTTTTGAAAATGATTTAAAATACCCAAGTTCAATAAAAATTTAGCTTGTTGTGTGTAACCAGCAAACGCCAAACCACATTGTTCTCCCCAATTTATTAAAGAAGAAAAATCTACATGACAAGTAATATCACAATCTCCAGGGCACAAAAAAGGATCCTGAATCAATTGATGTTGCTGATAACAACGCAAACTTCCTTGGGGTCTTGAGCCCCAAATATCCCACGCTTTACCTCCATAATCAATGGTAATCACAATACCTTGCTGCATTGCATTTGACACTGTGGACAACCAATTCTGGGCAGCTAAATTAATTTCCAGCACCTGACCCTCTTCCCAAGGAAACTCAGTTTTTTCAATATAAATACCCAGCTCCTGTTGGGATAAAGGCCCCTCCTTTTCCCAAAGCCTATTCTGCTCACAAAAGACATATACTTCTTTCCATTTTCCTTGGGAAAATTTCACACGGTGCACAGGAAAGGCATCGATTAATTCATTAGAAAACACACACCCAATGACTCCACCCCCATTGGGATTCGCCTCTTCCATATCACTTATCCATACAATTTCTCCTGTTTCCTGCAAGTCCTTCAATAATTTCTGTTGCTGCCCCCGCAGTGTTGGACTTATTTCCAGCAAACAATACCGCAAACCATCATATGCTTTGGGAGAATTATCTCGTAACCATACCAATATATCCTTAGCCAAACCTCCTTGTCCAGGACCCCACTCTACCAATTGCCAATTATCTGGCTCACCCAATAATCTCCATATTTCATCAAACTGTTTTGCTAATGTATACCCAAAATAAGAAGATACCTGTGCACTGGTATAAAAATCACCCTTTAACCCAAATATCTCTTTGGGACGCATATAATATCCTGCTTCAGGCATATACAAAGCCAATTGCATAAAATCAGCAAAGGATACCAATCCCCTGCTAGCAATTTCAGCCTGAATTTTTTTCTGATAAATATCCACCATTACCTCCCATTGCGCCATTTCTATTTCACCATATTGTTATTGCCCAGTAACAGCCACCCTGCTATCTCCTACCCTCTTGGTGATTTTCTTTTGATCATAATATTCTAAAAGAGGCACAACATATTTTCGAGAAGTTCCCAATAAATCCCTAGCCTCTCCCACAGTAATTTGTCCCTTTTCTGCTAAAAAGTTTAATAAGTTTTTTTGTGTTATCGCTAAAATCTCAGCATGTATATATACATCTTGGGAGATTTCCACCAAATCCCCTTGGCGAAGCAAGTAATGGAGCATTTCTTGCTCTTCTTTTTTATCTACACCACATTTTGCCACAGCATCACCCCATGCAGGAGGCTGACAACAACTATCATGGTATAGGGCAAGGACTTTAGTCAATAACTTGCCCAATGCAGAATTCATATCAAACCTATAGCCAGGCAAAGAAGCTGCCTTGGCAGATAATGTTATCAAACCGTCTTGTTCCATGCTTTGTAATAAAATTTGAAATTTCTTTTGCCCCCAATCAGATAAGATTCTAGAGCGTATTTCTTCCCGGGGACAACCTTCTCGCAAAGGATAGAATGACAAATAATTTTCCACCATCTTTTGAATTGCCTTAGACAATTGCTGATAAATCCACTCTGCAATATAATAGCACTCATTGTTAAAAACCAGCCCTTTGACCTGCTGTTTTGCCAGCAAATTTTGTAACAATACCCTGGTCTTTTCTTCAGGCAAGCCAATATAGGGAGCTATTTCTTCGGATAAAAATAATGCTTTCTTTTGACATAAAAATTGCATAATCAATTCTTCTGGTGTGCCCTTTTCCAAAGTCATTAATCTTGCCACTACATCTTGTTCAGAGATTTTATGTTTTTTGCTCGCAGGATCAATGACCGAGCCCCCTCCAATGGTTTGCTGAGGAGAATAGGTGCGAATGACAAATAGATCTCCTTTTGCCCCTACAGCTTTATTTTCCAAAACCAATTGCACATAAGCCGTATCTCCAGCAACTAGTTCCTGCCGATCCAACAACACAATCCGCCCTAAGATTTCGGAGGTCCCCAAATAAACCCGCACTCTGGTTCGATTTTTTATATTTTTGGCATGCTTTAATAAGCTTAACTTTACATCCATGCGGTAGGAAGGCTGTAAGGTTCCAGGAGTAGAGACCACACTACCACGAGCAATTTGCCGCACTTCTATATCCGGTAAATTCAAGGCTACTCGTTGTCCTGCCACAGCTTGTTCAACTCTATGATTATGTACTTGAACAGAGCGAACCCTGGTAAACAATTGTTGAGGCATGATTTCCAAAGAATCACCAGGAAAAACACTGCCAGCGAGCAGAGTACCGGTTACAATGGTTCCAAACCCTGTCATGGTAAATACTCGATCCACTGGCAATCGTAAATATCCTGCAGTAGACTTCTCTTTCACCTCTTGGGCCATAGTAGCAATGCATTCTTTTAACTGTACCAATCCCTGTCCTGTACTGGCAGATACTTCTACCCATTGAGCTTCAGCGAGAAATGTATCCTTTATATACTCTTTTATATCTTCCCGTACTAAGTTCAACCATTCCTCATCCACTAGGTCAATCTTAGTCAATACGACAATTCCTTTTTGCAGTTGTAATAACTGCAAAATATCCATATGTTCCTTGGTTTGTGGCATAATGCCTTCATCCGCTGCTATTACCAATAACACCATATCAATGCCACTGGCCCCAGCCAGCATATTTTTTATAAATCGTTCATGTCCTGGCACATCCACAAAACCTATTCTAATATCACTAGGTACATCCATATAGGCAAAACCAAGCTCAATGGAAATACCCCGTTCCTTTTCTTCTTGTAATCGATCAGTATCAACACCTGTGAGGGCCTTTATCAATGTACTTTTACCATGATCCACATGACCCGCTGTTCCTACTATGATATGTTTCAATCTTTTTCACCTCCATTAGCAAAAGCATTCTCCAATACCTTTACCAAAACAGCATCTTCATGTTCCAATACGGTCCGTAAATCTAAAAGCAGTCTATTTTCTCGTATCTTTCCAATCACTGCAGGTTCAGAAAATCTTAGGTACTCTACAATTGAAACAAGGGAAATATCCTTTCCAGGGGTAATCCCAATGATAATGCCTGGCACTTCAGCTGTAGGCATAGCCCCTCCTCCCACTGTAGAAACCCCTCGTTCCAGACTGATTTCTGCCTGATTTCCTATGGCCTTAACCAAATGCTGCACCATTTTCTTAGAACGCTCTTCCAATTGATATAAATCAAGACTAAGCATATGTAAAGTAGGAATCTGTTGTAAAGCTCTATCCGGATATAAATACTCCCTTAAAGTAGCCTCTAAGGCTGACATGGTCATTTTATCAATACGAACAGCCCTGGTAAGGGGATTCTTTTTCATAGCTTCTATATATTTTTTACGTCCCACAATAATACCCGCTTGAGGGCCGCCTAATAATTTATCGCCAGAGAAGGTGACCACATCTGTTCCAGCAGCAACGACTTCTTTTACCGTGGGTTCAGGCGGTAAGCCAAATTGCTCTAAATTCACCAGAAACCCACTTCCCAAATCACTCATGACTGGTATATTCTTCAGGTTTGCAATTTGGACCATTTTTTCCAAAGAGGTTTCATAGGTAAATCCCACAATACGATAATTGCTCATATGCACATGCAATAGCATTGCAGTATTTTCAGTAATGGCTTGCTCATAATCTTGGGGATGTGTTTTATTGGTCGCCCCCACTTCCACTAAAAATGCTCCACTTTGCGCCATGATTTCAGGAATACGAAAGGAGCCTCCAATTTCCACCAACTGTCCCCGGGACACAATCACTTCTTTTCCCCGGGCCAAAGTACTCAATGCCAAAAGAACCGCAGCAGCATTATTATTGACCACCAAACTTGCTTCCGCCCCGGTTAGTTTTCTCAATACATCTTCCACCACAGTATACCGAGAACCTCGTTTGCCGCTTTCCAAATCCATCTCAATATTACAATATCCTGAAGCAGCCATTTGTACTGCTTGTATGGCAGAAGCAGAAAGTACAGCTCTACCCAAATTGGTGTGCAATACTACTCCTGTAGCATTGATGACTCTTCGTAAATTGGATTGTAAATCTTGTTGTAAAGTTTGCATAACATGTGTAGCCAACCAATTTATATACCTTTTTCTTAGTTCTTGCTCCTCCACATATTCTCCCAATACTGTTTGAAGCCCATCTGTTAATAACAATCGACGCAATTGGTTCAAAGCATCTCGTACTGTTTCTACCAACAAATCTCTAGGCAAATTTTCTTTTTCTAGCCTTCGGACAACCTCATCCACTGATGGTAAAAATTTAAAAATCAAACTTTTTTCTATTTCTGACATATGTAGATTCCTTCATCCTTTTTTCTATAATCATTCTTATTATAAAAGAAAATTTGATAAAATAGCAAATAACTACTTCATATGATATTTTTATTAAGCAATCCCATTATTTTGGTTATAAACAACAACATCATTTAGAGTGAACGAAATTCAACAACATCAAGAAAAAAAGTTGAAAAATTTCCGGATTTCTCACTATTTTTATAGGAGTAAACAAGATAGCATATTGTCAAGTCTGCTTTCATCCAAACTACGTTAAACTTAGTGTTAGATAAAATGAAATCATATTCCTTAAAGCTTGCCCCAAATATATTTAACATTTCATTTATAAATAAATAACTTGTATTCATATAAAAACAGAAATCAAGTTAATATTATTCCTAAAATCCAATCTTTGTCATAAAAACCGCAGCCAAATGGTTGCGGTTTTTCATCCTGCTATTATTTTGATTCCATTAAAACTTATATATCTCAGTGCCTTCAAGATTATCTAAACAACAGTACCTACATGAAAAGTGGCAATACCACCTGTCAGCTCATAATATACCGCATCTTGCAGACCCTCTTCTACAAACATATCGCGAATTACTGATTGATGAGGAAAATTCCGTACTGATTGAGGTAAATAACTATAAGGTCCTTCTTTACCGATCCCCAATCGTCCCAACAAAGGCACAAAACGATAAAAATATAAATGATAAGCTTGCTTAAACACTGGAGCATTGGGTTTGGATAATTCCAGATTTACCACCTTACCCCCTGGTTTGACCACTCGGCTCATTTCACTGATCACTTTTCTTACATCTGCCACATTGCGCAAAGCAAAACCAATGGTACAGCAATCAAAAGTATTATCTGGAAATGGCAATGACATAGCATTTCCTTGCATCAGCTCAATACGATTTTGAAAAGAAGCTTTCCGCACATTTTGCACAGCAATGGACAGCATATCTTCACAAAAGTCCAACCCTATTACTTTACCACTATCCCCCACTGCCTTGGCTTGTTCAATGGATAACATGCCCGTGCCACAACAAATATCAAGCCCTTTCCCCCCCGGCTTGAGCCCTGTTTTTGAAACAGCAAAACGCCGCCAATATCTATCGCGATTAAAACTCAACAAGGTATTCAAAAAATCATATTTATGAGCAATGGTAGAAAAAATAGAATGCACATATTCTTCTTTATTTTTGTACTGTTTTGCGCCTTCCATGCTGTATAACCCCTTCCCTGAAACCAAGTTACAACATTTCCCAGGTTCCTTTAGCATACCAATCGTTTGCATGATATTTGGGACCCCATTACGCTTATCAACAACTCACCCAAGGCTGTTTTACAACTTCCTTCAGGAAACTCTTTCCATGCTTGTTGCGCTTTTTCTCCATACATTTTTATCTGTTTTACTTCATATCCCTGCTCCAATAGCCCCAATCCAATTCCTAGATTCATACCAAATTGTGTAAGTAATTCTTGTTGTCTTTTTTCAGCCCCCATAAGGGTTCCAGACAAAACACAACACCCTGCCAAAAGAGCAGCACTTTCTTTGCGCGCCACCTCTAAATCCCGAGACGCATTTGCTACAGCATGTTCATTGGTTAATTTAATGATACTTCCTTGATTAATTTCACATAATATTTCTGATAATGGGCGTAAATATTCTGCCATACCTGCTTTACACAGACTCGAAAAAAAACATCCACATAAATAATCTCCTGCCAAAACAGGATATTGAAATCCTTCTTTCGAATCAACAGACTCAACAACATTGTATTCTAAATCTTTTTCTTCAAAAACACCTTTATGCACACAAAAGGCCACATAAATATACTGTACCACTGCAGCCAATGAAATCACTTTATTTGAAATTTTACCAAACATACCTGCTGACAAAAGAACCAACAAAGGTCTGAGCATATTATGAACATTGCCTTTTTCCAAAGAAACAAAATTCCCCAAATAACCCGCTTTTATGTGAAAATGCTTGTTCATAAACTCTTGTACACGTAACAAATCCTCTTCTACTGGATTCATTTTATCATTCAATAAAGCACACTCCTTTTAGAAACAAT
>CATZDY010000066.1 GCA_958417755.1 uncultured Peptococcaceae bacterium | reverse complement strand
AATTTGATTACAAAAGATATTGGCCTTTGCTACAAAAGATAACCAAGAAATATGGTATTGAATATGATCCCAAGAAAATCGTTCCTGAAGACGATGATTTCATCGATGCATTGTGGAAAGCTGGATTTGAGTTCTTCTTGGAATGCGGTGTGTTCTGTAGCGATACAGAAAGATTGATTCTGTTCACTGAAGATGAAGTAAAACAAGCTATTCGTAACGTTCCCCGGGAATGTGTCATGGGTGAAAACTATGACCAAATTGTGATGAAATATCGTGGTTTTGAAGATTATGATCCCAATGGCAAAAACCCTGTGGGACAATTGGGACGTATCTTAGGACCTATTTCTCCTGATATTTATGACGCAGTGGCCATGTCCTATGTGCAAGAACCCCTGATTGATTTCGTGCACTTCCAAGGCGTTGTGACTGAAGTGAATGGTGTTACTGTAAAACCCAGTTCTCCATTTGAAATTTTATCTGAAATGAAAAGATTGGCCATTGTAAATGATGTACGTCGTCGTGGTGGTCGTCCCGGATTGTCCGATGGTTCCAGTATGCCTTGTACTTTGCAGGCTGAAATGGCTGCTGCTGATATGATGAAAAAAGGTGATGTGCGTCACGTATATGTAATGCCTCACTTGAAAACAGACTATGACCAAATGTCCCGTGCCTTGATGTGGCATCAATTTGGATCCAAAACTTGGGGTATCATGCAAGCCTATGTTGGTGGCGGTAGCGGTGGCCCTGCAACTTCTGCAGTACAAGGTGTGGCTGACCTCTTGGCTTACTTGATGTTGTATGAAACCAGTGTATTGGGTTGCTTCATTTCCGATGCTTTATACTTCAGCAACACCAGCCGTACTTCTATGTTTGTTGGCTTAAACGGTGGGGCAGCTTTCGTGAAACATACCAAATGGCCCGGTTGGATTGGTCCAGGTTGGCAGATGACTGCTGGTTTGGGTTGTGAAGAGTACTTCTGGGAGCATGCTACTGGTGCCATTGGTAACACTTGCTTAGGCTTTGCCAACTCCGGTGGTACAGGTCACCAAAGTGCTGTATTAGACCATGCCTGTGGATTGGGTGCTCGTTTTGGTGCTGAAGTTGGTTATGCTGTGGGTAAAGCAAAATTAACCCGTAAACAAGCCAATGAAATGGTCTTAAAAACTTTGGATAAATACCAAAGCCAAATCGAAGCCCGTACCATCCATACCAAGGGTGGTGGTTTCCGTGAAGTCTATGATGTAAGAACTGTTACACCGAAGAAAGAGTTCTTGGAAATCTACGAAAAAGTGAAAGCCGAATTGAGAGAATGGGGACTTCCCATGGAATAGTCCATTGCTTATGGAGAATTAAATGTGTTATACTTTTTAAGTGGAGGGACTGGTTAATCCAGTCCCCTCACTTAAATTATCAACCATTATAAATTTATATCATTAAAAGGAGGTTGTTAACGGATGTCTGATGCAAAAGCAATATTTATGGCGGCAGTACAAGGGGAAATTAAGGATAGGGCAGCAGTGGGTTGTGTCAACCAAACAGCTACTTATGCACAAATGGATGCAACCGGAGCTCGTTGGCCTGAAGCAAACTATGATGCTGAGGTAATGTCCAAATTGGCCTTAGGAGCAGCGGATATTTTGGGTTGGGACGCTGTGCGGGTGCCATTTTGCCAAACCATTGAAGAGGAAGCTTTGGGTTGTTCTTTAAAACCTGGTGATGATAAAAACTTACCCAGTATTGCAGAACATGCATTTAATCCCAAAGATACCCCGAATCCTACTTTCCCAGAAGATTTTATGCAGCGTGGCAGAGTGCAAATGCTGATTAAAGCTGTGGAATTGACCAAAAAAGCAGTGGGAGATAGCCGGGCTATCATTGGTGGCGTTATTGGTCCCTTTACCATTGTATCTGAATTGATTGGAATCAAAGCTTGTTTGCGTTGCGTATTAAAAAGCCAAGATGCTTTGACTCCTTATTTGGAAGTAGCTACCAAAGCAGCCACTGAATTGGCCAATGCCTTGGTGAAAGCTGGTGCTGATGTAATTTGTATTGAAGATATGATGGCTTCTGTGGATATGATCAGTCCTACAAATTATAAAACTTTGGCTTTGCCTTGGGAACAAAAAATGATCAAAGACATTGATGCTCCTGTGATATTGCATATTTGCGGAAAAGTGGATATGATTGTTGAGGGTATGATTGATTCAGGTGCTGCTGGTCTTAGTTTTGAGCCTAAAACTGATATTGAAGCAGTGAAAAAAGCAGTGGCTGCTTCTGGTAAAAAAGTTGGTTTGATTGGCGGAATTGATACCATTGAAGATTTATTCCATGGTGATGCTGATATGGTGAAAAATTCCACAAAGAAAGCCCTTGCCGACGGATATCATATTATAGCTCCAGGTTGTTCTGTTCCTCCTGCTACTAGCACAGAAAAGCTGAAAGCAATGATGGATACAGTTTTGGCAAAATAGTTTTATATTGAACTAAAATAAAGATAAGAGATAGATGCAGAAAAAAGAAAATGCACCTGCTTGTCTGTAACAAGAGAAGCAGATGCAAAACACATAATATGATGATATTACAAAAATAAGCTACCTTTTCATTCTAACAAGATTGTTGCTTAAATGCAATGCTCATGTTCGTAAATATATTTTTTAGAAAGAGACAGTTTGAAAGAGTGCACGTGATGTTTGAATGAGTTATTATGGATGCTCTCGTGAAATTTTTTACGAATGAATTAAATTTAGGAAAAACAACGATTTATATTTTGAATTATGAGGGGAAAATATTATTTAGCATTAGTAAGATGGTTTGGAAATAAAACGACAACTGGGGGGCGACACGAATGGATTTCTTATCTGTAGGGATTGTGGGACAAGTAAAAGAATTTCAGCTGATGATTAGAGCTTTGGAACAGGGAATTCCAGTAATCCTAGAAGGAGAAGCGGGTACTGGAAAAACAGAAATGGCCAAAGCTGCAGCAAAGCTATTGGAAAGACCTTTGTATCGTGTGGATGGCGATCAAGAGCTTTCTTCCATGAAACTGCAAGGATGGTTTGATCCCCCTTTGGTGATTAAAAATGGTTATGGGATGGATTCTTTTATTCCTGGGCCTTTGTGCAATGCCATGGAAAAAGGCGGTGTTTTTCTTTTCAATGAAGTCAATAGGGCTCCTTCGGAATGTGTCAATGGTACCTTGACAGCAATTGATGAACGTCAATTGTATATGCCTCGTTTGGGAGCCATCAAAGCTGCTGAAGGTTTTACTAGTATATTTACCTGTAATCCCTTGGATAGAGTGGGTACCAATCCTTTGCCCCAGGCTTTTTTTGATCGTTGCGTCTGGATTGGAGTCAATCACCAGCCATTGGAACAAGCTAAGGATATTGTGCGTTTGCGTACCAATGAGACGGATGAGGCATTGGTTGAAGCTATTTGTCGCATTGTGGAGGCAAGTAGAACCCATAAAGATACCATCAGCGGAGGTTCCATTCGGGCTGCCATTTTCATGGTAAGAATTGCCCAGTCATATCGTCAAAATGGGGCCAATGTAATGGATGAAAATATAATGTTGGACATCGCCAATGCAGCTCTATTGCAAAAGGTTAAATTGCGTTATGATAGTGAAATTACGGAAGAAGAACTGATACATGACATTGTACGTTTGGCTTTGGGATTGCCACCTTTGGAAAAAAAAACGATAGGAAACCGCAGATAAAAATACCCATTAAGATGAGAAATAGGTTGAGTGGGTTTGAATTGGATGCAGAGCCAGCCGAACCAAGTGCTGGGGGAGAAAGCATGGATTTGGAAGCGTTAGGTGCTACCCATGCCCGGGCTTTGCCCTTGGTGAAAGAATATAGGGCGCACGGAAAAAAATTAACGCCCGCCATGAAGCGGCAATTGTTACAAATGGTGGTAGAGGCTTTGCTGCGTGAAGGTCAACATTTGGTTACCAAAGGCGGTATTGTGACCACAAAAACAGAAATATTGCCCTATAATCCGGGAAAAGAATGGGATTTAGATTCATCCTTGGATAAACTCATTGGCAATCTGAGTTATGATTTGCCTACGTACCATGATTTGAATAGCCGGGATGTGATTCGTTCCCAACGTTCTTTTATTATTCTAGCGGATAAAAGCAATAGCTTAGGCCCAGTCATTGATTATGTAGCATTAGCAGTGAGTGTTTTGGCTGAAGCTGTAAAGGCGGAAAATTACGCCCTATTGTTTTTTGATAGCACGGTGAAAACCGTAAAATCTGTGCGGGGGTATTTGGATCATTCCACAGTATTAGAAGAAATCCTGGATATTGAGTGTCGTGGGGCCACTGACTTGCATGCTGTATTTATGGAAGCAAAAAGACAGCTTGATGCTGCCCCAACAGGGACAGAAGGGGTCTGCGTCATGGTGAGTGATTGCATTCCCACAGAGGGTGATGATCCTTTAAAAGGAGCACAGCTTTTGCCGAAATTGGAAATCTTATTGGTCAATAACGATCAATCAGCTATTGGGGAATCATGTGCCAAAAAATTAGAAAAATTACCCAATGTAACCATACGGCAAATCAAAGTTCTCAATGATATCATTGATGCTATCCAGGAAATCGTTTCTTATGGTGCTTTGGACGCAAAGGGAGCATAGACTTCCAAATATGTTTTAAAGGATAAACTATGATTGGTCGGTATAATAGATTCATTTAATAGAAGTAAATGATATGAAAATTTGATAAGGTATCCCATGTCTCGGATTTTGCGAAATAAATGAGAATAACGTAGTGGCCCGATATGTTTATAATGCATGGTATGTGTTTGGAAAAGGCTGGTTTCCTTGTTGGTTTATTCAAAGGATTAGGCATGAAGCGGACGAACAGTGCATATGTATACATGAAAAAGAGGAGGTCTACGCTATGACAACTCAAGAGGCAAGGGTGCCTGATTTTAGTCATTTTTTGCGGGGATTGCCGTGGGTCATTGCTATTTTGGTTTTTTCCTTACTTTCTTATTTGGTTTTTCCACCTTTCTTTAAGTTGTTTATGGCTCCTTTGGAAGCTGAATATGCAGCTCTGGCCATGGGACCACAAGTGGCATTAACCTTAACCTTATTTGCTTTGGCAAACAATTGGCCATTTCATAAGGTAGAGAATCGATGGGCAAGGGGAATTTGTTTAACCATATTGGCCATTATTGTGCAAGCTGTTTTTTGGTTGATCCTTTCCCTTTGTTTTCATGTAAGCTTAGAAGCCTGGGCTTTTCCCATTATTGCCACTAGCTGGTTTTTCATTGCTTTGACCAGTTTTGTGGGGGGCGATGCCCATATGCCGGATACGCCTCCAGTAAAGCGTATGTTCATCAATTTATTAATCATGGTAGCTGGAACAACATTGGTTATGAATACCATTACTTGGATTCCTCCATTTTGGTTTGGTTTGTTGGAGATTATTTTAGTAACCGGTGGGGCCAGTTATTATTTCCGGCGCATCAAACAGCCTACTTTTAGTGCTGCTACCTGGGCTTTGTTAATTTTCTTAATGTGGGTTATACTGCATTTGGCCTCATGGTTTGGTGGAGGCGGAATCAATCCAGCTCCCAATGCGGGTGAATTTTGGAATTGGACTTATGTAGGTTTTGCCGGTGTGTTTGGGGTTTGGTTTGCTTTGACCGGGGGATTTAACTTCTCTGTCATGTCTTTGATTCATTGTTGGCCTTTTTCTTTGATTCGCCAGCCTTGGGGAACACCAGTGGCAATTATCATTTATTTCCCCATTCTGTACGCTTTGGCTTTGGCCACAGTGGAAGTGGTAAAATTTATTCATGGAGTAGCAGGGGATGCTGCCATATGGCAAGCCCAGATATTGGCTTGGCAAACCGTGGCCTGGGGCTGGGCTTGGGTGTATAGTTTTGGCGCATGTTCAGATCCATACCTGTGGGCAGGGCAAAAAACCCCAGGAACTTGGGAAGATGTAGCATAAATGATGTAGCATAAATCAAGTATATTGGGGTTTAATATATATTCGGGTTTAATAATGGATAAAAGGTGGGCTTCATATAATGGGTATTACATCCAGGGAACGGGTATTAGATATTTTAGCAGGTAAAGAAACTGATAGAATGGCATGCTTTAGTGGAATGAGCACAGTGACAATGGCAGGGGTTGAGGCCTTGGGCCTGAAATTTTGGCAAATCCATACAGATAGCAGACGTATGGCGGATGCAGCCATGAGTTCTTATCGTCTTTATGGAATGGAGTGTGCTGTGGCCCCCTTTGATATTTGTGTGGAAGCTGAAGCCATGGGATGTAGTGCAAACTTTTATGAAGGCATTGATGATGAAATCTTATTTCCCACCATTCGGCCTGTACAAGGGCATCTTGTTCATGGGCCTGAAGATTTGAAAAAAGTAGTAGTTCCCTCTGATTTCGCCAATAAAGGCCGTTTTCCCTTGGTAAGGGAAGCCCTAGGGCTAATGAAAGAGGATGTAGGGAAAGAAGTAGCCATTGGCAGTTGGTTATTGGGTCCCCTTACCTGGCTGGGACAGATGATGGATTTGCGTTTGTTGTTGCGTCTGGTTTATCGAAAGCCACTGGAATTAGTAGCAGTGGTGGATTATTTAGCAGATGCAGTGGTGGAACTGGCGCAAAAATATCGTGAAGCTGGGGCAGATTATGTATGTATTCGAGAAATGACTGCTTGTAGTAATATGATTAGCCCGGATAGTTTTAGACAAATTGCGCAGCCCAGTTTAATTAAAATTTTCAAGAACATACCTTCACCCCATATATTGCATATGTGTGGGCATACAAATCATATTATTGCTGATATGGAACATTGTGGAGCGGATGCTCTTAGTGTGGAAACTAGAAATGATTTGCAATTAAGCCGACAAGCCATTGGAAAGGAGCCTCTGCTTTTTGGCCATGTGGATGTGGCTGAGTTGATGACCCAGGGAACGACAGTAGAGGTGGAACAGGCTGTATTAGAAAGTATGGCAGGAGGGGTGGATAGTATTTGGCCTTCCTGTGATGTGTGGCCTGCAGCAAAGCCGGAAAATATGCGGGCAATGGTAGAAACAGTGCGCAAATATGGGGCTCAAGAATGGATGCGCAAATCATAAAAGAGTAAGAAGGCATTTGATTTTTATGTGTGAAGATGACGGGATATAAGATGACATACCTTGAACATTCAAGGTATGTCATCGCGATCTCATCTATTTTTGAAAAACATCATTAGAAGAGATATGAGTTTCTGTAATATAAAGCATAAATTGGGATATCTAACATATGCTATTTTTCTCTTTTTTGTCAAGTTTCAAAAAGTGAAGCTAGCCATTTGTCTAAGAGGTATAGTTTATCATGGTATGAACTTACTTGGAGCTGTGTTTATTAAGGCTTTGAAGGATAGAAAATTAGCGTTCACTGTTATCTAAAGTTGATATAAAGCTAAAAAACAAAAAATTGCAGATATACATGGTGGACATAATTACTATTTGGGAACGGATATGAAGTGTGAAGGGGTTTAACCTGGGGAAAGCCCATTGTTTGCTGTGATATTTGAGCCTTTAGAGTATCCCTTGTTGTAAAATATGGGATTCCTTTCTTTTGTAGCATAAATATAAACCTAATCAAATAGCCTCTCACAATAAAGGGCTTGTGCTAGCGGTGAATGCGAGCAAGTAGAATTAAACTTTACTGATAATGGCAAATGATTTCTTGGCTAAGTGGAAAAAGACAAAAGGATAATAGAATAGAATATAGAATTATTTATAACAATCATAGTTGTGAGGTGCAATAAAGGGCGGCCTATGGAGGAAAATGAACGGAATAGAAAGGAGTAACAGCCTATGTGTAGCGCTGAAAAACTTTTGGGAGTTTTAGAACAGAATTTACCAGAGGGAATTTCTCTTTATCCCTTTGTCATGGATGAGCTGGAGATTAGTGAATCTGTTCGTCTAAAATGCCAAATACCTTTGTGTAAAAATTACGGCATGCGTAAAGTATGTCCTCCCAATCTACCTTCCATTCCTACCATCCGCGAAGCCTTTAAAAATTGTCAACAAGGTTATATTGTGGTACAGCGGGTTTTGGTTGACGATTTAGGCGGAAAAGAAGAAAGCAATATAGAAAAATTGGAAACAAAAATGGTGGATACGATTACAGATTTAGAGCGTATATTAATTGGTGAAGGTTATTACAAAGTATATGGTCTTGGTCCTGGGGGATGCCACTTGTGTGAGACCTGTACGCCCAGTGGAGAACCCTGTCGGCACCCTTATAAAGCTCGGCCTTGTCTGTCTGCCATGGGGATTGATATTACGGCTTTAGCCAAAAAGAAAGGCATTCCAATGGAGTGGCCTCCAAAAGATGAAGTACTTATCATGGGCATGTTATTAATATAATTGTATAAAAAAATAGAGATAAGTGAAACAGCATTGACTATTATGTGAAAATTAATATATAATATGCTCGTGTGTAAGTTTTGTTGTATATTTAGCAGGGTTATGAGGAAAATTTGGATTTTGTTGGCAAGAGAGGATGGGATGTGTAGATCAAGGTTTTTTAGTAGTAGCGCAAATTAGTTCAACCAATACTAAATTATATTAAAAATGGGAGGCGTTGACCGAATGGCAACAGAAGCAAAAGAAAAAGAGATTTTAGCAAAATTGAAAGAATGCGTAGTGGAATTTGACGAAGATGGTGTTGTAGAAGCTGCTAATGAAGCTTTGGCAGAAGGCATTGATGCAGAGAAAGCAGTTTTCGATGGTTTGGTAGAAGGTATGGTAGAAGTTGGTAGATTGTATGAAGAGCAAGAATATTTTGTGCCTGAAATGTTAATGTGTGCTGATGCTTTGTATGCTGGTTTGGATGTATTGAAACCTCATATGGGCAAAGAAGGTCAACAGAAAAAAGGTGCTGTGGTAATGGGTGTTGTGCAAGGTGACGTGCACGATATTGGTAAAAACATTGTAAAAATGATGTTTGACAGCGCTGGTTTTGATGTATATGACTTGGGTCGTGACGTTCCCTTGGATCAATTTGTGGAAGAACAGTTGAAAACTGATTCCGAATTGGTATGCTTGTCAGCTATGATGACCACAACCATGGTGGGTATGCAAGAAGTTATCCAAAAAATTAAAGCCAAAAATCCCAATGCTAAGATTATGATTGGTGGCGCTCCTGTAAACGAAGACATTGCCAGCAGATGGGGTGCTGATGGATACGCCAAAGATGCTAACAACGCCTTAAAAGATGCTATCAATATGATCAGCTCTTTGCGGAATTTATAGGATTAATTTGAAAAGGGGACATAATTAGATGCAGTATCAGGTAATATTTCAGCCTTCCGGTCGGCGTGGCTTAGTAGATGAAGGAAAAACCCTGTTGGATGCTTCCCGTGAGTTGGGTGTTGAGATCGAAAACTTATGCGGTGGAGCTGGGGTATGCGGCAAATGCGTAGTAAAAATCGAAGAAGGTATTTTTGATAAATTTGGAATTACCTCCAAAGCTGACCATCTTTCTGAAGTAAGTAATGAAGAGAAAAATTTCTTCACTGAAGCCCAAATAAAAGACAATTACAGACTTTCTTGCGTTGCCCAAGTAAAAGGTGATATTTTGGTATTTGTTCCTGAGGAAAGCAGAGGCGCCCAACAGGTTGTGTTGGAAACCGGTGCTGAAAGGGATTTTGCCATTCGTCCAGCGGTGAAAAAGTACTATATTGAAATGGAAGCCGCTACCTTGGAAGATCATAGAGGCGATTTGCAACGTATCAATGACGCCTTGGCAGCACAACATGGGTTACCTCAAGGTTTAAAAGTTGATATCAATGTATTGCGTAAATTGCCTGTTGTCATTCGGGAAGGTGAATGGAAAGTAACCGTTTCTGTATGGAATAACCAAGAAATTATCCGTGTTGAGCCTGGTAAAGTGGAAAAATATTATGGCTTGGCAGTGGACATTGGGACAACCACTGTGGCTGCATATTTGTGTGATATGATTACCGGGGAATCTTTGGTTGTGGATTCTTTGATGAACCCACAGGTTCGTTTTGGGGAAGACGTTCTTTCCCGGGTTACCTATGCTATGATGAATGAAGACGGTCTGGAAAGAATGCGTGAAGCCATTGTAGACGGCTTGAATACTTTAGCAAGCAGAATGACTGAAAAAATCGGCCTGACCGCAGAAGACATCACAGATGTTGTGTTGGTATTTAACACAGTTATGCATCACATTGCTTTGGGTATTGAACCTAAATTTGTGGGACGTTCTCCCTTTGCTGCTGGTACCAAAGTCAATTTGGATATCAAAGCCAGAGATATGGGTGTGAAAGTCAATCCTGCAGCTTATGTACATGCTTTACCTGTGGAAGCTGGATTTGTAGGACCTGACAACGTCAGTGTGCTGATTGCTGAAGCTCCTTATAAACAAGAGGAAGAAGTTGTCTTGGTGATTGATATTGGTACCAATGGTGAAATTGACTTGGGTAACAAGAATCGTATGTTGTGTACCTCTTGCGCCACTGGTCCTGCCTTAGAAGGTGCTCAAATCAAGTTCGGTATGCGGGCTGCCCCGGGTGCCATTGAAAAAATAAAAATTAGTCCCGAAACCTTTGATCCTGAATACAAAGTGATTGGGAAAGAAGAATGGTTCCCCCAAGTGGCAAATTTGGAAGCCAGAGGAATCTGTGGTTCCGGTATCATTGATGTGATTGCTGAAATGTTTAAAGCCGGGGTTATTGAAAAGAGTGGACGGATTAACATGAAGACCGGTTCTCCCCGGATTCGCAAAGGCGAAGACGGCAAAGCTGAATATGTGTTGGCTTGGGCTGCTGAAACTTCCATTGGTAAAGACATTACAGTTACCCAAGGAGATATCAGAGCCGTACAGCTGGCTAAATCCGCTTTGTATGTAGGCGCTAAATATTTGCTTGAAAAATTCGGTGATAAAAATGTTGGTCGCATCACCTTAGCCGGTGCTTTTGGTAGTTATATTGACCGTGAAAGTGCCATGGTGATTGGGATGATTCCGGATTGTGAATTGGATAAGGTTGTAGCAGTGGGGAATGCTGCCGGTGACGGTGCTAAGTTGGCCCTCTTGGATGTAAACAAGAGAGCAGAAGCTGAAATGATTGCCAATGACATCGAATTTGTGGAAACTGCCACAGAGCCTGGTTTCCAAGCAGAATTTTCTGATGCCATGTGGTTCCCCCATGCCAAGGATCAATTCCCCCACATTCAACACATTTTGGATAAGATTGTGGTAAAAAAAGATAAATAAGCAGCGTCATATTATGAAAAGTTGAGGTGATTTATTTGTTCAAGCTGAACCATGAGCAAAGGGTTTGCAAAATTGGGGATATATTGATTGGTGGACAGCCTGGTCAAAATCCACCCTTGTGTATTTCTTCCATGTTCCATAAGGGAGATAAATTGCTGGACAGCAGAAAAGATCATAAATTTGACCGTGTAAAAGCCAGAGAATATGTTCTAAGACAAGAAGAGCTTTCTCAGCAAACCGGAGTTCCCGCTTTGGTGGCATTGGTGGCCACTAGCCCTGATGAAATGAAAGCTTATGTAGATTTTATGTTAGAAACCACTGACAAGCCCTTTGGGATTGATATGTGGGTAGAAAAAGCTCGTTTGGAAGCTGCTGAGTATATTGCTCAATTGGGCATTCAAGATAGAGTTTTATATAATAGTATTACCCCTTGGGATGCTGATATCCCGGCCCAAGTTGCTAAATTGAAAGAATTAAACATCAAGCACGTGGTCATTCAAGTATATGATGAAGAGGATTTAACCCCCACTGGACGGTTAAAATCCATGAAAAAAATGCTTGAATTAATCGGGGAAGATACTTTTGAATCCTTGATGGTAGATACTGCTGTGATGAATTTACCTTCCATGTCTTTCTCTTGTATTGCCAACCGTATGATCAAGGATGAGCTGGGTTATCCTTGTGGTGTGGCTTCTTCTAACGGAACCTATATGTGGAAGGAAGCAAGGGAAATGTGGGGTAGTGACGGGTTTACTGCAGTGAATGGGGCAGGTCAGGCCATGGCTGCACTCCTGTGGAGTGACCTTTTGTTTACTGGTCCAATCGTGAACTTGCCCAAGATTATGCCTGCTGTGGCCACAGCTAGCACCATGTTGTCCACATTGGCATTTTATGAAACCAATAAAATGACGGAAAATCCCAACCATCCTATTTTCAAGCTATTTGAAGATTTTGCTAAGAAACTGTAATGATATTCAACAGGGATGGCGTTTCGGAAATGGGAAATTAATAGGAGGCTAGGTCTATATGTCGATGAATGCCAGAGAGCGGATCATCAAACAACTCAAAGGGGAAGAAGTTGATCGGATTCCTTGTTACAGTGGTATGGGTAATGTGACCACTGCTGGGTTGAATGAATTCGGATATAAATTTTCAGAAGTACACACAGATGCCAAAAAAATGGCTGATGTAGCTGCCAGTTCATATCGTTTGTTTGGCTACGAATGTTCCATCGTGCCCTTTGATCTCTGTGTAGAAGCAGAAGCATTGGGTTGTGAAATGAATGCTTATGATGAAGTAGCCCAGCTTTTGTATCCTACCATTAAATCCAAAGTGATGAATGATCCTGCGAAGGAATTGGCTGGTTTCAAATTGGATTTGAATGGTTTAAAAGATAAAGGCAGATTACCTGTCATGGTAGATGCCATTAAAAGATTAAAACAAGATATTGGTAATGATGTGGCCATTGGTGCTTATATTTTAGGACCCTATACTTTAGCTGGCCAAATCATGTCTTTGGACGACTTGTTTAAATTAACCTTCAAAAAAGCTGATGATGTCAATGCTTTGTTGGATCAATTGGCTGATGCTTTGATTATAATCGGTAAATTGTATCAGGAAGCTGGCGCGGATTACATTTGTGTACGTGAGATGGGTGCTACCAGTGATATTTTAAGCCCCAGAAGCTTCAAAAAAGTGATTGAGCCCCATTTGAAAAAAATCTTTACTGCTTTTGCTGATTTCCCCAACAATTTGCATATCTGTGGGAGCACCAACAAAGTGGTAGCCCAAATGAATGAATGTGGTGCCCATTCCATTAGCTTGGAAGCTAAAAATGATATGGCTCAAACCAGAGCAGACATTGGTTGGGAGCCCCTAGTCTTTGGTGCCATTGATTCCTTTAATGTTTTGGTGAACGGTAGCCCTGACGATGTAAAAGCTGCTACCTTGAAGAACATTGAAGATGGTGTGGATGCTTTGTGGCCTAGTTGTGACATTTGGCCTGATGCTCCGGTGGAAAATCTGAAAGCCATGGTGGATACTGTGAAAGAATTTGGTGCCTCCAAATGGGTAAGAAAAAATAGATAAAGTGTTTGTGATCAGCATGGTGAATGCGGTCGATTGCAATTACTAATCGATCCTTGACATGAAGCCTTGTATCGTTGTTCATTATAACCATGGGAAAAGAAACCTTAGTACAGGGCTTTGAGACCCAAAGGAGAACACGGTCAATCTTCATGTCAAGGTTTTTTTATTCAATACATTGAATAGATTAGGACAAGTTGTAAGATGTGGAGGGGCAAGTTTTAGTTATTGATAATATCCTTGAATTTTTAGATAGAAGAATAGTCTATAAAAAATATCAATATGTATGTGTATTAAAGTTAGGAGTTCCTTTTATTCATGAGATTAAATTATTAAAATATTTTTCTCCTTGCCAGCCCAGCTTTTTAACATGTTGGCAGCATAAATAATACAATGGTATTGTGCATTGCATTTTTGTTGAGCATAAAGGATTTTATAATCCCTGTATCAATAAAAGCATTGGAAGCAGGTGGAGTTAACGGGAGAGGTATGTGTTGACAAAAGTAAAGATTATGGCTGGAGCCTGTGGATACTCCAGTGTGGTCAAAATCGATAAAACAGGAAAAATGACAATTAAAATAGAAATTATTACAGCCTGCAAAGCTTTGCGATCGATGAATGAGGATTTAAAACATATAGACTGTAGCAAAGATGTTTTTGTAAAAATGGTTGATTCATCGATTTATAAGTTAGCCAGTCGAAAGTTAAGGCATACCGATTGTCCTGTTCCGGCTGCCATTGTAAAGGGAATTCAAGTGGAGTTGGGTGGAGCCATTGCAAAGGATGTGATCATTCGATTTCAGAAATGCATTGATTAACATCTTTGAGTCATTGGTCATTTCCAATATAGAAGGTGGATAGAGATGCAACAAAGCAATGAGCATGAATTGGATATTAGTGATTTGTCTGCTTTTTTAGCGCGTAAAGCAGGCGTTGATTTATATGGAGTCGGTGATGTAAGCGTAGGATTGGCCGATGAGTTGCAGCATATGCCCACTGCCATTTCTTTGGCTGTTTGTAATATGAATACAGTGGAAACTCGCCGAGGCCTTGATTATTATTCTTATCAACATGTGAAAATTGATTATTGTCTAGAAAATGCCCAGAAATTATTGGTACAGTTTTTTAAAAAACGAGGCTATCGGGTTTTGGCAATTCCTCCG
>CATZDY010000065.1 GCA_958417755.1 uncultured Peptococcaceae bacterium | reverse complement strand
TTAGGCTCCAATGCTGGAGCTTCCTTTGCCCTGGCTGCAAGTTTTGTTGCCCTATTGTTCCTATCTTCTGAGCAAAAGGTGAGTAAAAAACAAGTCTTTGCCATGATTTTTATCATCACTGCAATCATATTCATTATTTTCTTTGCAGATTCCTTGGGTACACCCCGAACCCATGTGGGTAAAGCCATACAAAACATTCAACAAAATGGTTGGGCAAGTGCCTATGATATTATGTATCGAAAAATCGCTATGAATTACCGCCTTATTCAAAACTCCCTCTGGAGTTATGTGCTGGTGGGGTCCCTTTTCGTGCTGTTCATTCTCTTTGTCTTTAAGCCCAAATGGTTAAAACACCTCTACAATGCCTCTCCAGCCATTATAAAAGGATGTTATGTGGCTTTATTAGGTAGCGTCATTGCTTTATTTACCAATGATTCCGGCATTGTGGCTGCTGCCATAGCCATTATTTATCCGATTTTTTCTTTGCTTTATATGCATTTGCTTCAATTTTATCCCCTAAGAAAATAAAGAGGAATGCCATGCAGCCTGTAACGAGCAAAAAACAAAGCCATGCTCTCGGCAGCATAGCCATTATTTTATTGTTGGGCTTCATAAAAAAGAGGATGATTCATGCCTATGGAGATTATTGATAATTTTAAAGTAGGTTTTATTGCCAATATGCTTGGCTTACCCTTTTGACAGAAAGAAAAGCTTTGCTAACTTTAGAACAACAAGTTCATCAACAATTTTTTCATCAACCATCTTTGACTTCAACATTTACAAGGCTTCAAAAAACTGCTGTCCTTTTGGGCACAATTATAAAATGACATTATTTATTTTTGCAAGCAAAAGGTTTATAAGGGAAGAGAACTTTTCTTGATAACTCAAGAAAAGTTCTCTTTTTCAAAGGCAGCGAAATTCTTTTTTTCCCCAAACACTACCATCACATCCCCTTTATACAGCTTGGTGGAAGCAGTGGGTAATACAGCTTGTTCCCCTTGGTAAATTAATAATAGATAAATACCAAATCGGTTGGTGGTGTTTAAGTCCTCCATGGTTTTCCCATGGAATCCCTTGCCTACTTCCAATTGCTCTACAATAAATCCCCTGGGTAATTCTAATACATCAATTTCCGCCTCTGAGGAAATATGTTGGGCTAACCGGAACCCCATATCACGTTCAGGAAAAACAATGCGATCCGCCCCTAATTTGGCCAATACATTTCCTCTTCTCATACTGGATGCTTTAACAGAAACAGGAATATTCGCTTCCTTCAGCACTTGGGTGGCCATTAAAGTAGCTTCAAAATCTTCTCCAATGGCTACCACAGCTTCATCAAAGTTTTTCTCTTGTACCAAATGGGCCAATTTATCATCTTCTTCTGCCACATTCATAATCACGCCTGATATAATCATATCTCTTACATGATCCAAACCATCTTCCTCTTCATTCACAGCGAAAATATCATGTCCTCTTTCATACAAACCTTCAATGACCCCTCTTCCAAACCTGCCTACACCAATGACAAGTACAGATTTTTTCATGATAACCTCCTATTTGCAAGACTTAAGGAAATCCTTTGCCAGGATTGATTAAAAGGTTTTCTATCCAATTAATACATCCTCTTTCATATATTGTAATGCTTTCGACTTAGATCCCATCAAAGATAAAATCAAAGACAATACGCCAATACGTCCCACAAACATAAGCAAACCAATTAGAATTTGCCCGAATAAAGACAATTGACTGGTAACCCCTGATGATAGTCCCACTGAGGATATGGCAGAAGTTACCTCAAAAAGAACTGCTAAAAAAGGCAAGCCCTCTGTTAACATCAAAATCAATGTGCTTATGGTAACAATACCCAACATGATAACTGTAATAACAAAAGCCTTTGTAACAGTCCCTGCAGCGATTTCCCGCTCAAAGACAACCACTCTTTCTTGTCCCCGCAAAATAGATGCAATTTTTAAAATAACAATTCCAAAAGTTGTGGTTTTCAATCCCCCGCCCACAGAACCAGGACTGGCTCCAATAAACATCATCATAACCATAAGCAGCATAAAAGGCTCATTCCATGACAAGACAGGGATCGTAGAAAAACCTGCTGTTCTAGTTACTGCTTGAAATAAGCTGACAACACATTGCTCCAGAGGATTGAATAACGATAAAGTACGAGCATATTCTGTACACCAATAAAACAATCCCCCCACAATGATAATACTTCCCGTAACAATCAAAACCAGACGGCTATGTAAGCTTAATTTCTTATCCTGAGGCCAAGCTACTAATTCTTGTAAAACAACATATCCTAAACTACCCAAAGTAATCAGAGCCATAATCACTAAATTAAAACCAATTCGACTGGTATATAACTCCAAGCTTTGCCCCGTTAAATCAAAACCAGCTCCATTAAAGGCGCTAATAGAATGAAACAAAGCAAAAAATGCTCCTTCAAATACCCCATTACTTCTGGATTCTGGTAAACATAAAAAAATCAAACATGCTCCCATGATTTCAATGATCAAGGTAATAGCAATTGCATTTTTTACCAATTTTAGCACCCCAGAAATGCTAAAATAGTTTCGATCCTGTACCAATAATACTCGCTGTCCCAAATGAATTCTAAAACCCAATAAAGACATTAGCACAGTAGCTAAAACCATGAGTCCCAAACCACCAATTTGCATTAAAATTAAGATAACCAAATGTCCAAAGAAAGACCAATGGGTACTGGTATTGACAACTGTTAGCCCTGTGACACTCAAAGCGGATGTAGCAGTAAACCACGCTTGCATAAAATTAGTTGATTCGGTGGAAGATATAGGTAATAATAATAATATTGTTCCTATTACATCCACCAAACCATAACTCAAGAACATCATTCTTGCAACATTGTATCGCATTCTCCAGCTTTTACCTCCAATAAGTCAACCCTAGGCAAGCAATTATGCCATATATTTTTTAAGTTTTTACATCCCTAAATCAATCATCCTATGAGTCAAATTTTAAAAGGGATTCATCATCTCACCTATGTTTTTCAAGGTTCGTTGCAAGCATAATCTCTATATTTCATTTTCCCAATATAATAGTAGTAAAATGAAATATGACCTCTTATCTTGCTTTCATTGCTCTTCATCCTAGTCTGGAACTGCAATTTTTAAACAAAACCATATATAATACATAAAACCATTCAGTCGTAAAGCAGGAATCCTTCCTGTAACACACGAAATACGCTTATACAAATGCCAAAAGACAAGGAGTAAACAATGGAAAAAGAAAATAGCAAAGGCAATCGTGTAATCATTAGTGTTTTAGGCCCAGATAGGGTAGGCATCATTGCTGGTGTAGCCAATATCCTATCAGAAAATATCATTAATATTCTAGACATTAGTCAAACCACAGTGCAAGAATTTTTAGTAATGACCATGATTGGAGACATGGAAAAAAGCAGCATCAACATGGAACAGTTAAAAGAAAAGTTAGCTGCCAAAGGAGCGGAATTGGGTGTAAAAATTGATGCCCAACATGAAGATGTATTTCGTTTTATGCATAGATTATAAACGAATACCTAAACTCCTTGAATAAATATTTTGTTGGCGAAATTACCTGCTTTTATACTATCACATATCCAGCCAATCACCAGTTTTTCTGGCTATCGATTTCCCTGGGTTATGTAAAACGGAGGAAATATAACATGTTATCATTGGCGGAAATCATGGAAACCATCAAAATGGTGCAAGATGAAAATCTTGACATCCGTACCATTACCATGGGCATTAGTTTAAGAGATTGCGCAGATCCTGATCCAGCATTGGCCCAAAAAAAAATATATGATAAAATCACCAAAACCGCTGGAAACTTGGTAAGCACTGGAGAAAAAATAGAAAAAGAATATGGCATTCCCATTGTCAATAAACGCATATCTGTTACCCCCATATCATTGGTGGCAGAATGTTGTCCCCATGCTGATTTTACTGATTTTGCCCGTACAATGGATAAGGCAGCATCTGCTGTGGGCGTTAACTTTATCGGTGGTTATTCCGCCTTGGTGCACAAAGGATTTACCAATGGAGACCAGCGTTTGGTCCAATCCATCCCTGAAGCTTTGGCCACCACACAAAGGGTTTGTTCCTCTGTCAATGTAGCCACCAGCAAAGCTGGCATTAACATGGATGCTGTCTATACCATGGGCAAAGTCATTGTCCAAACAGCTTTACTCACTGCTGATGCAGATGGTTTAGGATGTGCAAAATTAGTGGTTTTTAGCAATGTACCTGAAGATAATCCTTTTATGGCTGGCTCCTTCCATGGCATAGGGGAACCAGAGGTTGTTCTCAATGTAGGTGTTTCTGGTCCTGGTGTTGTCAAAACAGCTGTGGCAGAGAATCCAGAAGCAGATTTCGGTACTTTGGCTGAAATCATAAAAAAAACAGCCTTTAAAATAACCCGTATGGGAGAATTGGTTGGACGTACTGCAGCAACGCAACTGAACATTCCCTTTGGCATTGTAGATATATCATTGGCCCCAACCCCAGCCATTGGCGACAGTGTGGCTGAAATTTTAGAACATATGGGTCTAGAAAAATGCGGCACTCACGGCACCACAGCTGCTTTGGCATTGCTAAATGATGCCGTAAAAAAAGGAGGCGCCATGGCCTCTTCTTATGTAGGGGGACTCTCAGGTGCTTTTATTCCAGTCAGTGAAGATGCCGGCATGATTCGAGCAGTGGAAGCAGGCTCTTTGCATCTAGATAAATTGGAAGCCATGACCTGTGTATGCTCTGTGGGTTTGGATATGATCGCTGTGCCAGGGGATACTAGTCCGGAAACCATTGCAGCCATCATTGCGGACGAAGTAGCCATAGGGGTTATTAACCATAAAACCACAGCTGTTCGTATTATCCCTGCCCCAGGAAAACAGGTAGGAGATCGAGTTGAATTTGGCGGACTTTTGGGACAAGCACCAGTCATGCAAATTCATCCATTTTCTTCCCAGAATTTTGTGCGCAGGGGAGGCCGGATTCCTGCCCCTGTCAGCAGTCTGACCAATTAAAGTCCAATGCTACAAAACACTCGTTATTTATCATAGCAAATTGCCTTTGGATATTCAAGGTAAATACAGTAAATACTGATAATTTATATCAAAAAGAAAACAGCTTCTGCTGCTTTTCTTTTTTTATACAAATAAACCAATATAAATCCAAGATCATATGTTCATTTATTTTTATGGTATTTATTTTATAGTATTATTCATAGCAAGCATAAAAAATTTACATAAAATAAATAAGCTTATTCATTCATCTAATCCAATAGATATTTTCTTGCTTTCATGTAAGATTATCTATATAATTTTATTTAGTGCCTATAAACTTATCTATATATCCCCAGTAGCTGGTAAAATCCGACAAAGGGAGTGACTCAATGAAAAAGGTCGTCATCCAATCAGGTATTTGCGGTTTTATAACAGAAGTTGAAGCTGAAAAGTTAAAGAAAAAAGAAGTACGGATAAAAGTTGAATCTACTTGTCCTAATATCAAGAAATTGGCAGAAGCTATGAGTGAAACCTATGATTCCTTTGCCCTTTGTTTTCAAAAACCAGGGAAAAGTCCTCTTTATAATGAAGCCCAGGAATTACTTCCTCCCCATGCTGGCTGTCCAGTCATTAACGGTATTCTCAAATGTGTAGAAGCTGAATGCGGTTTGGCTTTACCAGGAGACTCTTCCATTGTTTTTCAAAGCTAAATAATATATTAACTGAACAGCTTAATCATTTTATTTTAATGTAAGATAGAACATTCACCTATGTGTATGTTCTATCTGTATTTTTTGGTATACAGTTTCAGATAAGAAAGAAGGGAATATTCATATCACAAAAAGGTGAATACATTTATCGATATAGCATATTTTTATTAGGTATCACAATCAATGCTTTGGGCATTGCTTTTATCACAAAATCAAATTTGGGCACACCGCCCATTACCAGCATTGCCTATGTACCAACTTTTATTTTTCCTCTCAGTTTGGGATTATGCACTTTTATTACCAATATGTTGATGATCATAGCACAAATTTTAATACTAAGAAAGAAATTTCCTAAAATGCAATATTTACAAATCGTCATGACCATTATCTTTAGCTTTTTTATCGATTTTTTTCAGTATATCCTAATCCCAATGCAACCCCACAGTTATATCATCCAAATGATAATCTTATTATCCGGTTGTATCATCCTTGCTTTGGGTATCAGCTTGGAAGTATTGGCTAATGTTTTGGTTTTAGCTGGGGAAGGTATTGTCATTGCCATTGCCAGCACGTGGCACAAGGAATTTGGTTTGGTGAAGACAGCTTTTGACATTTCTTTGGTGACTTCTGCTATCTTACTCTCTCTGATATTCTTGGGGAAAATAGAAGGAGTACGGGAAGGAACTATTATTTCAGCTGTTTGTGTAGGATTTTTGACAAAATTATTTTCTCAAAAGTTGCGCTTTTTTATGCCTGTAAAAAAAAATACTGTGCAGTAAATACATAAAGCTTTCAAACTCCAAAAAGAACAGAAATAAAGGCAAAAGTGGATACTATATGCAGAAAATCCTATCTACTTACCATTGGTTTAAGGTATTCCTTTTCACTTGTTTTGCAAGAAAAAGGAATACAGAGATATCTGTACAAATTTATATATGAATCATTTTTTATGATTAGGATATCCAATAAAGATTTGTCACCTTGGTCTCCCATGGTAAACAGGAGGTAAAAGCTTGGAAATTTTAGAAACATCTCTTGTTGCTTGGTTTGCAGCTCAATTGATAAAAGTCATTAGGAATTGTATGAAAAAGAAAAGACTTGACTTACGCTCCTTTGTATCTTCCGGCGGTATGCCCAGTTCACATACAGCCCTGGTAGTTGCTTTGACCACCAGGGTAGGTCTCATAGAAGGCATTGATTCTACCTTTTTTGCCATTAGCCTTGTGTTTTCCCTGATTGTCATGTATGATGCAGCTGGTGTACGTCGTGCCGTGGGCATACAGGCACAAAAGCTCAATGAGTTATTGGATAATTTTTATGACACTCACCGAATTAACAACCGAAAATTACGTGAAATATTAGGCCATACTCCCCTGGAAGTTTTGGGAGGTCTCATCCTTGGCTTATTGATTGGATTGTTTTGGTAATTAAGTCCATTGGAGTGACATTCATGAATCCCACAGTTTTGCGCTTTAAAAAACAAAGAACCATTTTATTGGCCATTGTTGGCATGTACTGGTTCTCTCAATATGTACATATGCCTTATCAAACCCCGTATCTACTTTCCCTTGGTGTAGCAGCTTCCCTTGTGGGAACCATTGTAGGAGCTTATGGATTTTCCCAGTTATTGCTGCGCCTACCTGTTGGGTTGCTAGCAGATCGCCGGGGACAACATAAAACATTTATCATCATTGGAGTCATTGCTGTATGCAGTGCTTCATTGCTCAGAACCTTCATGCCCAATGCCCTAGGCTTTTTCTTATCCAATCTATTGGGAGGATTGGCTTCTGCCATGTGGATTTCCTTCATGGTGCTTTATTCTAACTACTATGCCCAACATGAAATGCAGACAGCCATGGGGAAAATTATCGCTGTGAATAACCTTGGTATTCTGTTTGGCTTCTTGGTGGGCACATTATTTTATGATCACATGGGCATGCAATTTATTTGTGCCATCAGCAGCTGCATCGCCTTTCTCGCCATTCTACTTTCCCTGGGCATCAAGGAACCGGAGACAGCTTTAACCCCTCCTCCTGTTCGGGAATTGGTTAAAATTTACCTAGATAAAAAGCTCATCGCCTTTTCATTGATTGCCCTCATTCAACAAGGCATTCAAATGGCCACTTGTATGTCCTTTACCTCCCATATTGCTGAACAAAAAGGAGCCGTTGGTTGGGAAATCGGCCTTTGCTCCATCATATATATTACCACTGCTGCCCTTAGTTCCTATTTTTCTTCCTCAAAATTAGCCATAAAATTAGGAGGTCGATTTTGGATCCCCCTTATTATGTTAGGACTTGCCATCTATTGTATCATTGTTCCTTTGGCTCCATCCGTAGAATTTATTTATTTGGCACAAATTCTTGCTGGCATTTCCACTGGCATTGCTTTTCCGTTTTGTACCTCTGAAGCCATGCAGAACGTACCTTTAGAAAAGAAATCCACAGCCATGGGATACTTTCAAGCAATCTATGCCATTGGCATGACCTTTATCCCCATCTTTACTGGTATGATTGCTGGTTTTCGAGATATTACCACAGGTTTTTTCTTCCTTTCCTTTTTGGCTATGCTTGGTGTTTTTGGCGCCCTATGGTTATATAGAAAAGAAAAGGGTCCCAAGGTCAGAGAACAATGTTAAATCGAACCAAGAGAACATAACAGTGTATTTCTTAGCTAATCAAGATCAACCACATTACGATGAAAAGGGTATATTGCTGTATACATACACTGCATCCAATAAATTGTATTGGTCAGTTTCCGCATTACCAGGGGCTCCTGTGGTAATTAAAATATATTCCTTGCCTTCTCTTTGCGCCAAACTGGCTAAACACAACCCTGCTTCCTCTGTAAAGCCGGTTTTCCCCCCCAGAATCTCAGTCCCATTAAAATTGCTTTGGGGTAATTTTTGAAACATAGTGCTATAAAAGGTAAGTCCTGTTTCATGCATATTGGTTGGTGCAGTGGTATGACTAGGTGAGGTAAAAGCTTCACGAAAAGTTTTATTCTTTAAGGCATAGGTAAGGAGCAAAGCCATATCCTTTGCTGTTGTATAATGCATAGGATCTGTAAATCCCACCACATTGGTAAAATGTGTCTGGTACATCCCTAAATCCCTCGCTTTTTTATTCATAAGAGCCACAAATCCTTCTTCTGATCCAGCGATATACTCAGCTAAACCCATTGCTGCTTCAGCTCCGGAAGGCAACAATATCCCATATATCAAATCTATGGCTTTGACCTCTTCCTGGGGCATAAAGCCAGCCATAGAGGCATCTGCCAAATACAGAGGTTCAAATATATCCTTTGCTAACAGGATTTTTTGGTTTTCATTTGGCAAACATTCAATGGCTAGAATCGCGGTCATCATTTTGGTCAAAGATGCAGGATACATCTTGCTTTCACAGTTTTTTTGCGCTAACACTTCATGCTTTTCCATATCAATTAAAATAGCACAGGAACTGTATAATTCATTTTGCCACACAAGGGCATTGCTCAAATCATAAGTTGTAGATAGGCCAGATGCCTCTGTATTCTCCTTGAAAACATATGTGCTAATAAAAGGCAATAAATGAGTAAACCCCATATAAATGCTCAGCACAATGGCTGTCAAAAAAATAAGATGAAAAATCTTCGTCCTTGCTTTCTTTTGAGACATAAACATAACTCCTTTTTCCACTATTACATCATAGAAAGAGGCGCTATGTTTCAACGGGAAATGATAAAATCCTGAAGAAATTCTTATATTTTTTATAAAATTTAAATACGATTTGGGCAGGCATTAGGAGCCCCTTTATGAGGCAATAAAATAAAATCTTTTCATTAAGCCAATTTTATCTTCAGGGAATATGATAGGATAAAAAATTTCTTCCTTCTTTAAAAAAATGTTATACTATATATATCCCCTGGGGGGGGATATATATAGTATAACAGTAAGGAGGTATAAAGTTATCAATGCAACATCAGCATCAAAACACCAAAGCAGTTATCAATCGATTGTCTAGAGCCATTGGGCATTTACAAGCAGTCAAATCAATGGTAGAAGAAGGAAAGGACTGTAGTGCCATCCTCATTCAAATTGCAGCTGTAAAATCTGCGATTCATAACATTGGAAAAATCGTCCTCCAAGACCATCTCAATCATTGTATTGTGGATGCTGTGAAAACGGGTGATCAACAATTTCTTGATGATTTAAACCATGCCATTGATAAATTTATGAAATAAAAATTGAGGTGTAAACAAGTGGAGTCTAAATATCATTCCGCCATCATATGGGCTATCTTGGCTGCTGTCCTTTACGCCCTTAGCCTCCCAACTTCAAAACTATTATTGGGAGAAATATCACCCACCATGATGGCAGCATTGTTATATCTTGGGGCAGGGTTAGGCATGTTCATCATGGGCTATATCCGTCGCAAATGTTCTGCAGAACAAAAAGAGGCCCCGCTAACTAAAAAGGAAATGCCCTTTATCATTGCTATGATTGTATTGGATATTGCAGCCCCGATTTTTCTGATGATTGGTTTGACAAAAACCGCTGCTGCCAATGCTTCATTGCTAAATAATTTTGAAATTGTAGCTACCTCTGTGATTGCCTTGGTTATTTTTAAAGAAGCTATTAGCAAAAAACTTTGGTTAGCCATTCTTCTTATTACCATTTCCAGCATGATTCTTTCTGTTGATAATCTCAGCGGTTTTGTTTTCTCCTTTGGCTCCTTATTTGTTTTGCTTGCCTGCATATGTTGGGGCTTTGAAAACAATTGCACCCGCATGCTAGCAGTGAAAGATCCCTTAGAAATTGTGGTCATCAAAGGATTTGGCTCTGGTCTAGGTTCATTATGCATTGCTCTATTGTTGCAAGAACAGTTCCCCCAATTGCCATATCTTGTTGCTGCTTTGTTGGTGGGTTTCTTTGCCTATGGCTTAAGTATTTTTTTCTATGTATATGCCCAAAGAGAGTTGGGAGCAGCCAAAACAAGTGCTTATTATGCCATTGCACCTTTTATTGGGGTTATCTTATCCTTTCTTATTTTTAAAGAAATCCCTACCCTATCTTTTGTGCTTGCTTTGTTGATTATGATTGTAGGTGTTTATTTTGCATCCATTGATACCCATACCCATTTACATAAGCACCTGGCCATAGGGCATGAGCATAGACACAATCACAATGACAATCACCACCACCACACCCACGATAAACCTGTTACCAATGAACACAGCCATTGGCATTACCATGAAGCATGTACCCATACCCATAGCCATACCCAGGACATTCATCATACCCATACCCATTCATAATCATCCATATGGTTCCAAAACAAAATCAAAAATAAAAGGCGCAGATACAAACAAATGGTATCCGCGTTTTTTATTTTTAAAAAACACTACATGAAGGTGGAAAAGCCCTTTCTTTAACCCCAGAATAAAACCTTCCATCTCAGTAACCAAAGGCATGAGAAATGAATAGCTTTAAGAAACAACAAATCATATAACACCTCAATTACATACCATATATATCCTTTTTATACAAGTAAATATATTTTTATTTTATCCCTTCCACTTTTTTATTCTTCATGCAATCCATCATCCATAATCCTTCATTTTGTTTTTACAACTCTTGTTTATTTTCAATATGTTTCGAAAGGAGAATCAATATGCTCAACATTTCCAAACATACAAACGCCTGGCATGATCTCATTACCTTTCCCCTGGGTGAACGAACTCCTAAACCACGCAAACAGGGTTTAACCATGATCCTGGATAAAGGTATGGGCATCAATGAAACAAAAGATTTATTTCATGCAGCAGGTGAATATGTAGATTTATTAAAACTAGGATTTGGTACCACAGCATTATACAGTAGCCAAACCTTAGAAGAAAAAATTGATTTGGTAAAATCCTTTGGCGCTGATATTTATCCAGGAGGTACTTTTTTAGAAGTAGCAATCATTCAGAATAAATTAAAGGAATTTTTGCAATTAGCCAAAGAAATGGGCTTCACGTATATTGAAGTTTCAGATGGCACCATTCATTTAGCACCGGAGGTGAGAGAACGAGCCATTGGCTTAGCCAATGAATTTGGTTTTAAAGTATTAACAGAAGTAGGGAAAAAATTGGATGCCCAGCAACCTTCTGTGGAGCTCATGGCCCAAATGATCCAAACAGATTTACGCAATGGTGCCTATAAAGTGATTTTAGAAGGCAGAGAATCAGGTATTAATGTAGGGTTATATGACAAACAAGGAAATTTTATTACGGATGAACTCAATTTGCTTATGACCAAATTGGAAGATCCGCAAAAAATCCTATGGGAAGCCCCCTTAAAAGACCAACAGCTGGAACTTATCAACCGCTTTGGACCCAATGTAAATTTAGGAAACATAGCCCCTGGAGATGTGCTAGCCCTGGAAGCATTGCGGGTAGGACTTCGGGCAGATACTTTTAAAACAGCCTTGGATCGCAGCCAGCATCATAACAAAGTTTCTGAACAACCTTTACCAAATTAGCATGTTAAAATCAGTAAGCAAACTGTCCCCTTTGTCTTTGTTTTACACAAATCCCCTTCAGGGGCATTTGTGTAAAACAAAATGATAAACCATCCTTGGCATACCTTGCCTTTCCTCTACATACAGTAATAAAAATCATACAAATCCTGTACTTCTATCTTATCCATTGCATCAATTAAGTTCTGGAATCATGCAAGGGGGTGGTTTTCTTGCCTGGTGTGCCTCAACTGGTTATTCTATTGATTGTCGGGATTTTAGCTCGTTCCAATTTTATTGCCATTGCTTCTTGTATATTATTGATTTTACGATTATCCAATTTACATTTCTTTTTTCCTGTCTTGCATCGGCGAGGCTTAGACATAGGAATCCTTTTTCTTCTATTATCCATTTTAGCTCCTATTGCCAGCGGAACCATTACAGAGGAACATCTTGTGTATAGTCTTACCTCCTTGCCTGGTATCCTTGCTATCATTGGGGGTGCTTTGGCCACGCATATGAATGGAGAAGGCATTCATTTAATGCAAACAGAACCAGAAATTATTTTCGGCCTCATCATTGGCTCTATTTTTGGCATTGTTTGTTTTCACGGGGTTCCAGTTGGTCCTTTAACTGCTGCAGGAATTGCTGCTTTATTCTTAGAAGTTTTGCATCGAAAAAAAAAATAAACCTATTTTAGCCCAGGCTGTTTCCAAAACAATGGTATCTATACAATACTACATTGTACAAACAATAAACCATCTCAAGATATATACGCTCTACTATGAGAGACGAATTGATCCCTTCTGTTGACAATGTTATAATTACCAATATATTTTGATGAAAGGAATCAACATACATGCCTTTTGACGGACTGGTTCTGGCGGCTATCCAACATGAATTAACCCAAAAAATCATGGGAAGCAAAATCGATAAAATCTATCAACCCGCTCCAGAAGAAATCCATTTGCTACTCCATAAACCAGAAGGACGTTCGCGCTTGTTATTGTCTGCAAACGCCTCCATGGCAAGAATACATTGGACCAATAAAACAAAGGAAAACCCTTCCAACCCCCCAGCCTTTTGCATGGTTTTACGAAAACATTTAGAAGGAGGACGCATTGTATCCATACAACAAACAGGCTTGGATAGGATTCTACATATCCAAATAGATACAAGGGATGAGTTGGGTAGAAATGCAATCAAAACTTTGGTTTGCGAATTTATGGGAAAACACAGTAACCTTTTGTTAATCAATGAACAGCAAGAAATCATTGATGGCATCAAACGTTATAGTCATGCTCTCAGTCGCCATCGGGAGGTTTTACCAGGACGCCCCTATATTGCCCCCCCAGCCCAACACAAACAAAATCCCTTACATCTGGATGAGGAACAATTTTGTAATCTTATGTTGGAAAACGATTTGGCTCAAAAGGTATGTCAAATCATCCAAAAAGAGTTTGAAGGTTTATCACCATTTATGGCCACTGAAGTCATCCATAGGGCGAAATTAACCCCAGATACCCCCCTGGAAGTTTGCGGAACCTATGAATTGCGTTCTCTTTGGCTTGCCCTGCAAGAAATAATGCGTTTAACAGAAAACCAACAATTTAGCCCCACCTTGGTTGTTACAAAAAAGAATAAGCCGTTGGAATTTGCTGCCTTTTCCTTAACCATGTATGAAAGCCATAAGGCAATCACTGGTTTAATGAATGATTTAGTAGATGCTTATTTTTATCAGAAACAGCAAAAAGAGCGGTTAGAGAAAGAAAAACATACCTTGGGAGGAAATCTCCGCAAAGATATTTCACGCTTGAAAAAAAAGTTAGCCATCCAACAAGAAAGCATCAGAAATGCCGAAGAACGGGAGCAATATAGAATTGCTGGCGATTTGATTACTGCCAATATCTATCGTTTACAAAAAGGTGATACCAAGGCAATGTTGGAGGATTTTCACCAACCCAATACCCCCTTGGTAACCATTTCTTTGGATCCCCATTTAACGCCTGCCGAAAACGCGCAAAAACAATATAAACGCTATAATAAAGCAAAGCACACCTTAGAAGCAGCGCAAAAACAAGCCCAAATGACCAACGAAGAGCTGCAATACCTTTTAGGAATTGAAAGCGCCCTTATGTTAGCGGAAAATGTAGAGGAAATAAAGCAGATTCATCAGGAAATGATAGGCCAGGGCTATGCTAAGCCCATCATCATACCGGGGAAAAAGCAAAAAAAAGTGCGGGATATTCCCCGCCCCCTTGCATTCTGTTCTTCCACAGGTTTTCCCATTTGGGTGGGTAAAAATAATCGCCAAAATGATTATCTTACCATGAAAATGGCCCAGGATAACGATATATGGTTGCATACAAAGGATATTCCCGGAGCCCATGTCATTATCAGTGCTGCCAATGGAACACCTGATGAAACCAGCATTCATGAAGCTGCTTCTTTAGCAGCCTATTTTAGCAAAGCCAGAAA
>CATZDY010000064.1 GCA_958417755.1 uncultured Peptococcaceae bacterium | reverse complement strand
TGCGACAATAAATTAATGAATGTTTACAAGTAATATGGCTTTTAGCTAGAACGCCTCATATTAAAGATTATGAAAAATATTCGATGCAAATACATAAAATTAATGAACAATTAAGTGAAATGCTAATTACTGATAATAATACTGTGAATGGAATTTTATGGAGTAAAGAAAATTTAGCTTCAAAAGAAGGTATTAAGTTAGATATCAATGTTGAATTGCCTAAGGAGGATACTATTAATGAAGATGATTTAGGAATGATAATATCGAATTTATTAAATATGGCAATAAACTATTTATCAACTCAAAATATTATATATTTTGTTGCAAGAGTAGAAGATAATAATTACGCGGTCAGAATATCCAATAAAGAAATACTAGATTCAGAAAAAAGAAATCTATTCATTATGAATCAGATAGATAAAAAATTCTTCTCAGATATTTTAGAAATGAAAATAATACAAAATATAGTACATAAATATAAAGGAGAAATATTTTATAAAGCCAATAGTTCAATATTAATCTTCATTCCTATAATAAATATAAGTGAAAAAAACAAAGAGAACTAAAACTTTATTATAGAGGTAATGATAAAGCGTTGGATGATATAAACAGCGTCCGGCGTTTTTGATGCAAAGAGTAGATAAAAATACCCATACCCGCCTATCAGAAAATCCCGTGTATTTTACGAACCTCCCCTCCCCGGTCCCTCTCCCAAAAGGGTATTGCTTACCCCGGGGGAGGTATGCGTCCATAACTATAACGAATTAAGCAGTGATAACAGAATACTCTTTGAAAAAATCAGAGCGATAAGAAAGCTAAAAGGCCAGATATGACAAGGGATAGAGTCATTTCTGGCCTTTATTTTTTACGTTTATGGGGAAATTTTTGTATAAATGAGACCACTCATGTTTTATTGAGGTGTTAGATTTGGGGCTTTTTGGATGGAGTTACTAATAAGAAGAAGGATGGCTATGAGATTAAAGTTTTATATTAAAGACTTTAAGGTGTTCAGTTTTTTGTATATGTTTTTTTATATTTTCTGAAAGGGGTGATTTGGGATCTAAATGACATACTAAAAAATCTGCATTATTAAGCAAATACTTAACTGCTTTTAAAGATGTCCATTGTATCATTTGAGGGTCTATATTCAATATATCATTGAATGGGGGAGCACCCCATTCCAGCTGTATCTCTCTTGAATAATGCGTTATGATTTTGAATCTAATACTTGGATTTCTTTTTATGATATCTTGCCAGATTATCGTAGGCATTTGATGGAAATCTTTTTGTTCTATTAAAAAAACTGAAACATTATATTGTTGGATTAAAAAGTAACACGTTTGATTAACTGCTTTGATTATATCGGCTGTTGGAAGAGTCAGTAAAAGAATGCCACAAACAACAGGATGATATGGTTTATTTGCATTTTGTTGAAGCTTATCTAAGGCAAATTTTTTCAACTTAAATCGGGCTTTTAAATTACTTTGTCTAATTGCAGTTCCTGAAATTTTGTATAATTCGCCAATTGCTCTAAAACTATGTCCGTTATTCATTTTATTAATTATAAACTGTTCTCTTTCCGATAAGAGTTTGATACTTCTAGTAATATATTCCTCTGTATCAGTATCAATCATGTTAAATATAGTCAGATTATTCTTTTGTGCATATTCATATTCACTATTATAGTCGTAAAAATCTTTATATATATAGCATAATAATAAATGAGATTTACTGATTATCCATCTCAAAATTTGTTTAAGATGAATGGTAGTGTAATTATCAAACGGTGCGATTGTTTTATCATAAAAATAATCAGGAATGACTTTCCCTTTTTCACATAAATCATTACCAATTTTAGGGTCCTTTATTTTCGTAAAAATAAATTTTTTAACTGGATACCGCTGTTTTGCTTCCATAATTGCAGCTAGACAAAGGTTGTAAAATTCCCCCATATGATATGTACCCATTTGATAAATTAAAAACTCTATTTCATCATGATTCATGATAAGTTTACGAATGGTCAGACTTAGATTGCCATAGATTTTTATATTGGGGTCATATAATTTACTATGACCTAAAAATGAACAGGTCAACATTTCTTTCACTCCTTTGAATTTTTGCAAACTATTGACCCTGCTATATTCTGACTAGAAGAACAAAGAGTAACCAACAGTAAATTTTTTGTCCATATTGTTTGTTTTTTTGCTGTACCATCCCTCAGTTTACTTGAAGTAAATAATTATTTTATTTGCATAAATTATATTTTATCAATTTTGTTGGTAGCATATAGGGGAAAGGGCGTGATACCGTGGAAACCGAGTACCCAGAACGTTACAAAATTATGGGGTTAAAGATTGCCTATTACCGTAAGAAAGCAGGTTATACACAAGAGGTTTTTGCAGAGAAAATAGGTAAAAGCCTTAACTTTATTGGTCAAATTGAAGGAACAGGAACCACTAAAGGTGTATCTCTCGAAACCCTATTCAAAATGGCTGATATTTTGGGTATCTCACCGTCTAAATTGTTAGAGGATGATTAACGGGTCCTTCAAGATAATAGTTATATGAAACAGATAGAAACACTGATATAAAATATTGCAAAGAAATAATTAGGATAAAAATAACTATTCAGCTGTGACTCTATATTATCATATTATTTACTTTAAGTAAATAAACATTTAATTCATATCAATTATATTTTACTTAATTTATTGGTAGCATATAGGGGAAAGGGCGTGACACCATGGAAACCGAGTACCCAGAACGTTACAAAATTATGGGGTTAAAAATCGCCTTTTATCGTAAGAAAGAAGGTTATACACAGGAGGCTTTCGCGGAAAAAATAGGTAAAAGCGTCAACTTTATTGGTCAAATTGAAGGAACAGCAACCACGAGAGGTGTATCCCTTGAAACCCTATTCAAAATGGCTGAAATACTGGGCGTGCCACCGTCTAAATTGTTAGAAGATGACTAGAGAGCTTTGATTTTGAATTGTGTAAAAATTTAATAATTCTATGATTTCTTACAGCTTATATAAAAATTATGATTAAAAAGCTCGTAAAGAGTTGGGGACAAATTGGGGACGAAATGTACTTTAGAAGGTATAAATACATGATAAACTAAATGATAAATATGGGAATAACCCCTTAAAACTAAGGGGTTATGGTATTGAAGTGAATTATGAGTACCTAGATGTTGATTTATAAGGAATTGAAACTACACATCGTGGAAATCCTGTATATCCCAGTAATTTTGTTTACAAGATACCTATAAGGAATTGAAACTTCGTTTGTGGCAGGGTCTGGTGTATATATTGGGTTGTTTACAAGATACCTATAAGGAATTGAAACTATCAACCCATACTGACCGTCAAAATAATCATAATCGTTTACAAGATACCTATGAGGATTAAGAAAGATAATTGTATGGAAAGCTTGAATTGATAATTAGTTTATTTTTTTATACCTGAACCAAACCAGGACGGCTTTGGATAATAAAGTTGAGTAGGAAACCAGGCAATAGCCTGGTTTTTTAGTTGTGAAAGATTGTAAGGTAGGCAAAAATGGTTATGAGGGATTTAGATTGTTTTTTATGATATAATTTTCACAAATAGAGTTTATGCATTAGAAATAATTCAAGCTTATGATTTCTGTTTTTTGAAAGGAGATAGCTGTGGATAAAAAAGATAAACGTCAGACAAAAGAATATGAGAAGCATCCCATGACTAATTTCTCAGATTCAATAAACCGTTCGATGATTGGTGATTTAGGAGCAAGAGAAAAAGGTGGTTGCTTTATAACGGTTATCATTATATTGATCATGATTGTAGCATTATTTGTTTTTTCGCGGTCTTCTTGATTATATGATTGCTTAGGATAAAATAGAAAGTAGTCAAAAGGTAGTCAAAATTGAAAAGCAAATCTTCGGAGCCCTAGGGAATAAAGGGCTGTAGAGGTAAGGGCCTTATGTCTCACATGCAAGAGGCCGCTGGTTCGAAACCTATCAACAGAAACCGTGTGCATTTGTACGGTTTTTTTGTTTGGGTGGATGATGTAAGTTTATATTTTAGAATATAGAAGCACCCAGTTACTCTAACAATAAAATCAGTTGCATGATGGTTGTATTACATAAAAAAAACAAAGGCTAGGTTTTCCTCACCTTTGTTTTTACTGGTCGGAGCGACACGACTTGAACGTGCGACCTCTACCACCCCAAGGTAGCGCTCTAGCCAAACTGAGCTACGCCCCGTTCGTAATATTGGCAAGATTTATTTTACCGTTTAATTGGTATGAAGTCAAGGGAAATGTTTCAAAATATAAATTTTGAATCAGGAATACATTGTTATGTTTTTATGGATAAGTATTAGGAGGTAATCTAAGTAATTGCTACATATTTTCGCTTGATAATGGAAATGATATGCAAAGATTGGAGGGGAAGTGTTGGCATGAAAGGGTTTTTTAAGTTATTACGAAATTTACTGACCTATCAAGAGGGGTCTTCTGATACGGAATTTGTTTTAAAGGAAGCTGCAGAAGAGAAAAAAGATCAAAAGCAGAAACAAACCCAAAAGATATCTGCGGAAAACCAAAAAGGTACACGTTCACGTGGAAGAAGAAAACAATTTGAGAATAAACTTAAAGAAACACAAGAAGAATTCCTAGCGGATGATAAAAATTTGAAAGAACTTTTAGTAGAAGCAGATTTAGAATATAACAAAAAGCAGATAGAGTTTTTATATGACATTCCTAAAAACAAAGATATTATTGTACGAGAATTTAATGTGGGTACAATACCCCATATTCAAGCTTTTGCGGTCATGATTGATGGATTGTCGGATACAGCTTTGGTGGGTGAGTTACTACAATCTTTAATGGTTTTTTCTAGGGTTCTTCGTCCAGGCGGTAAAATTACAGAATCCATTTTAGAAAATTTATTGCCTGGGCAGCAAACAAAATTGACTGATAATTACCAGGAAGTATTAGAGGCCATCAATTATGGGGACACGGCTTTTTTCTTTCAAGGCTCGGATCGGGCTTTGTTGGTGGAAACAAAAGGTTTTGAGCATCGGCAAGTGGATAAACCGGCCAATGAGCAAGTCATTGTTGGTCCCCATGAAGCTTTCAATGAAGTATTAAAAGTAAATACTGGGTTGCTGCGTAGAATTATGCGGACAAAGGATCTGACCACAGAATACATTAAGGTGGGGGAACGGGTTCCTAATGATGTAGCTGTGATATATCTTAGAAATTTAGCGAACCCAGCCTTAGTGGATGAAGTAAAAAGAAGAATTTCCAGTTTAAAAACGGATTATCTTTTGGATAGTGGTATGTTGGAAGATCTCATTGAAGATAAACCATATAATTTATCACCACAAACCATTTCTACTGAACGTCCGGATAAAGTGGCCTCTTATCTGATTGAAGGCAAAGTAGCGATTATTGTGAATGGAAGTCCCCATGCTTTGGTGGTACCTGCTACCATATATGCACAATTGCATACAGGAGAAGAGTCTTATCTTCGTTGGCAATATGGGACTTTTATTCGCTATGTTCGATTAATGGCTTTTTTAATGTCCTTTTTATTGCCTGGTTGTTATTTAGCAGTAATGTTGTATCATCAGGAAATGATCCCCACGGAACTGTTGTTAGCCATTGCAGGCAATCGGGAAAAGGTTCCTTTTCCATCGATTGTGGAACTGATATTAATGGAACTTTCCTTTGAATTACTTCGGGAGGCAGGAATACGTATACCTGGTTTAATAGGTCCTACCATTGGCATTGTGGGAGCCTTGATTTTGGGACAAGCATCAGTGGAAGCGAATTTAGTCAGCCCTATTTTGGTGGTATTAGTGGCTGTAACGGGTTTGGCTTCCTTTGCGATTCCTAATTATGCCCTGTCCTTTGCTTTGCGTATTTATCGCTTTATTTATATTTTTCTTGGATGGTCATTGGGCTTTTTTGGTATCACCATTGGGCTTTTTATTCACATTATGATCAGTGTGAACTTAAAATCCTTTGGGGTCCCTTATTTCTCACCAGTAGCTCCCAGTACCAAAAGGGGACGTGATGTATTGACTCGATGGCCTTTGTTTCTTAATAAAAGACGTCCAGACTATTTAAGTCCCCAAGATGTACGCAGATCCCCTGCAATAACCAGGGGTTGGGTAAAACAGAAAGTGGGAAAAGAAGAAGGGGGGAAGTAAGGTGACAAAAAATAAATTTGGCCTTGGGGAGGCAGTTACTTTATTGGCTGTATCTAGCTTAGCCAGGGTTTTTACCAATTCCCCCAGTGATTTGGTCGCGTATGTAGGGCCTGCTGCTTGGATGTCGCCCATTGTGGGGTTTGCCATTGTTATGGTACAGGTATATTTGCTCTGGATATTGTTAAAACCTCACAAAGATAAAAATTTGATTGAAATTACAGAAGATGTTATGGGTCCTTATGTAGGAGTGGTGTTTAATCTGGCCATTGTTGCTGTTCTTGTATGTGTTAATTTTTTGTATGTTCGTATTTTCAGTGAGGCCATGCTGATTGCTACCTTGCCCCAGACCCCGGTTAGTGTTGTGGGGGCTGCTTTTGTAATTTGTGCCATCTGGGGTTCTTATTTGGGGCTAGAGGCTTTAGCGCGATCTGTAAAACTTGTGTATCCCCTTATTTTTGGAGGAATTTTAATTTTAATGTTGAGTTTAATCCCTGAATATAAAATCCACAATTTGTATCCTATACTTGGTAATGGCGTGGACCATATTTTACTATCAGGGGGATTGGGTAGTAGTGTTGTGGCAGAAGGTTTGTTAGCAGCTATATTAATAAAATCTTTGGCTTCCCGAAAATTATTTCCTAAAGCAACCACTAGAGCCATGATTATAGGGTTTGCTACGCTGTTTATTATGGAACTGGTTCTGCTCCTCAGTATTCATTGGCGTACAGTGTCGGAATTTGTGTTACCTTTTTATAGCTTAAGTCGCTCTATTTATTTGGGAAGATTTTTTCAAAGGGTAGAGTCTATTTTTGTTATCATTTGGACTTTTATTGCTTTGGTTAAAATTGCCCTTCTATTATATGCCTCTGTTGTTGCTTTGGCGGGAACCTTAAAAATAAAAAATTATCGACCTTTAATCTGGCCAGTGGCGATTATCACGTTTATGTTAAGTTTATTGCCACCGGATTTTTCTGCAACAGTGCAATATAATACCAGTTATTTACATCGTTTTTTTTGGTTTTTTGCCTTTGGACTGCCTTTGATTGTATTGGTGGTGGATAGATTGAAACGAAGGAGAAAGACGCCATGAAATTGCTTAAATTTAAATTATTTCTTGCCATTATTTTTGTCATTGGAATTGCTGTACTTTTTTCTGGGTGTTGGGGAAATCAGGAAACAGATGAAACCGCTTATGTCATGGCCATGGGGTTTGACAAAGGAGAAGATGGTAACTTACTGATAACCTTTCAGATTGCTAACCCTAAAGTGGTAGCTGGGGCCCAAACCAATAGTGGGGGGGGAGGCGGTGATGCCCCCTATTTGTATAATACATTAGAGGCTCCTTTGCCTATTGCAGGCTATACTTTGTTAAATACCATCCATACCCGAAAAATTTCTTTGTTGCATACAAAAGCATATATTTTTTCTGAGGAATTGGCTAAGGAAGGTTTGAGCCCCTTGATTAATCCTTTAATTTTATTTCGAGAAACCAGGGGGACGGCTTTTGCTTTTGTATGCCGGGGTAGTGCCAGTGATTTGATGAGAAAAAATACAGTGAAATTGGAAATCAGTCCAGCAAAGCAATATGAAATGGTGGATAAATTAACCAAACAGTTGGGACTGTCTTCCATGACCCAGCTTTATACTTTTTACCAGGCAACAAAAATGTTGTCTCCAGAGCCTATGTTGCCTTTGGTAGGAGTACGTACTGAGCAAGAAAGTGATATGGGGCCACCTGAAGGTGAAAATAGATTGGGTGATTATTTGCCAGGAGATTTGCCTGAAAAAGGGGCTAGTATTCAGTTTATAGGAATGGCTCTTTTTGATAATGATAAAATGCTGGATATGATTACAGGGGATGAGACTCGTTATTTATTAATGCTTAGAGGAAAATTAAACCAATCTTTTTTGATTATTACGGATCCTGTAAAGCCTGACTATAAAATAGGCCTAGTATTACGACAAAACGAGCAACCACATATTAGGATGGATTTAAGTGGTGAATTTCCTTCTATTACAATAGAATTATTTTTGGATGTAATTTTGGTTGGAATTCCCAGTAATGTGGATTATGCTGCCCCTGAAAATAAATTAAAATTGGAAAACGAATTAGGCAGTATTGTTGGTGAAAGATGCAATACCTTGATAGACCGGGCACAAAATGTATATCATACGGATATTTTCCACCTTGGGGATCATGCGAAAGGAAGGTTTTGGACCAATGAACAATGGCAAGAATATAACTGGAGTGAAAAATTTCCCAAAGCTACGATACAGTTAAGTAATCTTAACATAGAAGTACGACAAACAGGTAAATTCATGAGAACAAAACAATAGCTTTTGAAAGCAGCAGGAGGTTAATAATTGGTATGAGATGGTTTTGGTTCCTTATTCCCTTGGGCATATCCTATTATACCATTACCTTTGGGGTTTGGGTTTGGCGTAACGGTAATCGCAGAGGTGGTGTAGGGGTATGTGTATTGTCTACTTTCATTATAGCTGTGGCTATATTTATGCTTTATTTTAACAAAAGGTACTAAGAGTAATGAATGTTTGAATTAAGCGTATTTGGTTTTTACCGTATTTTTGCAAGGATAATTTTTTAACATAATTTTTAGCCTATGCATAATTTGGTATGCAAGGCAGGTGATAAAAAGATGGTGGAAAGTAATCAAGGCATTATTTGGCAAAGCCCTTTAGGCTCTCAAAAAGTTTTGGTAACATCAGGTTTATTTTCGGGCATTGGTCGCGATATTGTTGCGTTAGAGAATGGCAATCTTTATTTTATTGTCCAGGAAGAAGGGACCTATCAAAAAATCGCTTCAACAAAGAATCAAATAATAAGCAGCTTGGCTGTAGGCGCACCGGTGAATGGTGTGGATCGGCTGGTAACAGGTGAACAGGGCAAAATTTGTTTGTGGCAAGTGAGCTGGAAAGGATTTGATTCTTTATCCTGTGTAGAAGAACCTGGTTTGCTTTTTGATAGCATTGCTGTTGGTGATCTGGATGGTGACGGGGAAGCAGAAATCGTGGCAGCATCTTCAGAAAATAATAATGTATATGTTTATAAAATTGTAGGCAATGGTATTGAATTATTGGGAATCAGATTGACCCCAGGACCTATTATCCAAGTTGCTCTGTTTGATTTGGCAAAGGACACACCAGCAATTGCTGTGCTTTATCAACTACAAAATGAAACAGGAATTGCTACGTATTTGTTGACTGAGCGTGGTTTTATCGAAGGGCCAACACTTACAGGACTTCCTTTACAATCCCAAGTCATGATTGCTGGTGATTTTACCAATGGATCCGGCAGAGAATTGGCTTTAGGAGGTAGGGATGGCCGGATAAGAATCATTGAAGCCAGAGATAAAGCTTTGCATATTAAATTAACCACAGATGTGTTAGGGGCTAATATAACAGCATTGGCAGCTGGTATGCGTAACTATACTTTGGCTGCTGGTACCCCGGGTGGGTATGTTTTTGTTTTCTCTCCCATGGAAACCAAACCCCATCGAAGTATTCGAAGTGGAGAACCAATTCATAGTCTAACAAATCTGGGGCAAGGTAGATTGGCTGCAGGGAGTGAAACTGGATGGCTACAGGTGTTGGGGTGGGAATTGGCGACAAATTATTATACTGTACAACCAGGAGACACATTATGGTTAATTGGTCAAAGATTTGGTCTTTCAGTAGAAAAATTAATGGAATTCAATGGGTTTAACAATACGAAAGTTTATCCTGGTCAAGTCATACTAGTTCATAACATGTATTGAGATAAAAACAAAATATATTGACAATATTTTTTGAGCTAATGAAGTAAAAACACAAAGAAAGATATAATCTTTCTTATGTGTTTTTTATTGTTTCGGAATATCCCAGGCAGTTTCATGTTCCTTTTTGGTATAAAGCAAATAATAGTGGGAGGAATCTTTTCCTACCTTAAATATCTGAACTAAACAAGTGCTTTCCTGGGGCATTGAAATGGTGAAATCCTTTGGAGGGGGTAGTGTTTTTAATAAAGGATAAACATGGCCAGCTTCATCTAGTACTTGCCAATATTCAGAGGATGGTACCGGACTTGTTGTTGGAAAAACCAAAGGAATCTGAAGAAATATATAACCTGCTTCAGCGGCTATCGTGTTATTGGGGAGATTCAATTCTTGTTGAAAAAACACCTTTCCATTTGGTGCAGGGATATATAAGCCATCTTTTTCTTCCACTGGGGTCCCAAGTTGGAATGTTTGTGCTGGAAGGGGATGGTTTTTTGGGGTGAGATCTGTGGAATGATTGCCTTGAAAAAGGAAATAAAGTAATAATAGCGCTGGTCCAACAATCATAAGACCGAACCAAAGCCGTATACCTTTTCGATTAAATCTTTCTGGTTTGTTTTGATTCATTTCAATTTATCCTTATCTTAATCAATGAATATAATATAAATCGAGAATACTAACAAAACGAATATTACATATGCAAATTAGTATAAGACTAAGAATAAAATTGTCAAGTTATTTCAACAGAAAAATATGTTAATATGGCATAATATATACAAACATCTGGTAGACTATAGGGGACAAGATGATGAAAATGTATTGGGGAGGTGAAGGATTTGAAGGTTGGTGTTGACCAAGAATTGTGTATCAGCTGTGGTACTTGTGTGGATTTATGTCCAGAGGTTTTTCAATGGAATGATGATGATAAAGCTTCTGCTGTGACCCATGATGTTCCTGCAGAATTAGAGGATCAGGCCAATGAAGCCATTGAAAATTGTCCTACCAATGCCATAGCAGAACAGTAAAGTAAATCTAGCATTTTTATGAGTTCATATTAATTAAGTCAATATAGATATCTGGTTGGACACGGGATAAATAAGCCGTGTCCTTTTCTGTATGTTGTGGATTTTTATTAGAAGTAAAGCAAATTATTTAAATTAACACTATAGTTGTATTTGGGATTATTAGGAAATCGATAGGAAAAAGAGGATAATAATGGTACAATAATAATTATGAAATATATGAAATAAAAGATATGGATTTGTATATTGTTTAGCGTAGCAGATAAATTGCTAAAGGGAGAAAACAGCAAGGGATACAAATTTTAAGAGTGGCAAAATGACGCAGAGGTGAGCCAGTGAAAAAAATAAAGATATTGCATGTTATTCGTCCAGCCATGGGGGGAATGAAGAATCATTTGCTGTCTTTGGCCCAAAATGTCCGTGAGGATATGTTTGAGTCTGTGGTTGCCTGTCCTGAAGGGCCAATGGCAAAAGAATTGCAAGCAATGAATATAAAAACATTGCCAATAGATCTGAAGGGGGAGTTATCTCCTATACATGATCAAAAAACCATTGTTATTTTGCGTAAATATTTACAGGAACAACAAGTTGATATAATGCATGCCCATGGTTCCAAAGCAGGGTTGGTGGGAAGGTTGGCAGGATTGTGGGCCAAAACCCCTGTGATTTTATTTACCGCCCATAATTCAATTTTTTATGATCAGTGGCCTGGTTGGAAAAAAAGTCTTTATGCCAATATGGAGCGTTTGTTAGCCCAAAAAACAAAAAAAATTATCGCAGTTTCTCAAGCCCTTCGAGATGAAATATTGCTACAGGAAAAAGTTGCTCCTCATAAAGTTGAGGTGATTTATAATGGTATTGATCCAGGTAAATTTCCCCAAAATCCAATGAAAAAAAGTGTATTGGCTTCTTTGGGTATTATAAATGACACTTTACCTTTGGTGGGTACAGTAGCAAGGTTGGCACCTCAAAAAGGCGTTTCATTTTTTATCAAAGCAGCAGCACTATTATCCAGAAATATCAATGCGCAATTTATCATCATTGGTGATGGTCCTTTGCGTGCTGAACTAGAAAAAGAAGCAAAGGCGCTGGGATTACAGGAACAATTGATTTTTGCTGGTCATCGCAATGACGTACATGATATACTACCTTGTATGGATATTATGGTACTTCCTTCCTTAACAGAGGGGTTGCCTTTGGGATTGTTGGAAGCCATGGCAGCGGCAAGACCTGTGGTGGCAACAAAGGTTGGCGGGATTCCGGAAGCTGTGCTAGACAGGGTAACGGGCGTTTTGGTGCCGCCGGAAGATGAATTATCTTTGGTCCAAGGAATCCAAGAATTGTTATCTTATAGAGAAAAAGCTGAAGCTATGGGACAAGAGGGGAGAAAGCGCATCTTGGATCAGTTTACCCTGCAATTGATGGTGGAAAAAACACAAACATTGTATCTTCATTTATGTAGGGAAATTGGTGGGGGTGATCACTGTTAAAAAGATAGGACTTATTCTTGTTTTATGCAGTGTTCTTTTGTTTCCCGCTCAGGGATGGGCTTGGTATGATGCAGCTGTAAATGTAGCGATGCCAAACAATACTGGTAACATAACATCCATTGGTTCGTCTTCCGGAGAAAATGGACGAGTCATACTATTGGTTTTGGATCGTTTTCCTGTACAATATCTTTCTTATCCATTGCCCCAGCATTTTCAAAAGCTTATGGATGATGGAGCCATGGCTTTGTTAAATGACAATACAGCAGGAGGCATCAATCCTGAAAGCACTCATTTGACCATTGGGGCAGGTATACAAGCTAAGGGCTATGGCGCTGTGGCGGAAGGATTTAAAGATACAGATGTAATGGAGCAAGGGCTTGCTGGGGAAGAGTATTACCGCCGTACGGGAGTTATCCCTCCAGCTGAGTCTTTGTTGATGATTAATATTGCCAAAATTAAGAATATGAATGAGACTTTACCATATACTGTGGAAATAGGGGCTTTGGGCAAGGAAATTCATAAAGCTGGCTTAAAAACTGCAGTATTGGGAAATTCTGATGTTGGGTTAAACATACAACGACAGGCTTTAGCCATTGCCATGGATGAGCAAGGTATGGTGAATGAAGGGATAATTGGCCCCAATGCTTTGACGCCAGATAGGGATTTTGTAGGTGGTTTTCGTACCAATTACAATGCTTTGTTGTCTGCATATGAAAAGTTACCCGCAGATGTTGCATTGGTGGTGGTAGATTTGGGAGATATAAGCAGACTTCATAATGCGCAAAATAATTTATTTCCTGAACGTTTTGCACAATTGACCCAAGATACATTACAACGAATGGATGTATTTATGGGACATATCATGGCGCAAATGGATCCTCAAAAGGATTTATTATTCGTAGTGGTACCCACACCAGGACGTTATGATAAAGAATCTTTGGATAAGCTTTCCCTATTATTTGCTTATGGAACAGATATTCCAAAGGGTTTTTTGATGTCTCCTACCACAAGACGACCAGGTGTTGTAGCCAACACGGATATTGCCCCTACAATATTGCATTATTTAGGCATTGCTTCTCCTTCAACAATGAATGGCAGGGGAATGCAGATGGTAACAGCAGAAGGCGATACTGCTTCTGCCATATATAAAATGTCGGAGCAATTGACGTTAACCAATGAATCCAGAACTTACTTTATGCGAGGATATGTATATTATCAAATCATTGTTTTGATACTATCCGTGTTTTGCATTTTTCTAGGACGTAAAACCAAGCAATATATAAAGCCTTTATTGTTATCAGTGATGGTTGTGCCTTTGGTATTTTTATTATTGCCTTTGTTGCCCCAAAAGGGAATTATGATGTTGGTTTTGGAATTTTTGGGACTTTTTATTGTGCTTTCATGGTTTGTGAATTGGCTAAAACGCTATGGGTGTAATCCTTTTATTGTTATTGGTCTTGTTACAGCTGGTATTTTATTGGTAGATACACTTTTGGGATCTCCTCTACAAAAAACCTCTCTTTTAGGATATGACCCCATAGGAGGAGCCCGATATTATGGCATTGGTAACGAGTATATGGGAGTGCTTATTGGTTCTTTGATATTGGGGCTGGGGACATTGTATTCTTCTATTCCTAAAAACCGATATAAAAAAGTTGTATTGGTGAGCATTGGGCTTGTATTCTTAACTGCAACATATATGATGGCTTCTCCTTATCTAGGAACCAATGTAGGAGGAACCATTGCTTCTTTGGCCGCCTATTTGGTTACATTTTTATTATTAATGGGGATACGGTTTCGTTTCAAAACGATTGGTATGGTAATGCTTGGTGTGATATTGGTGGTAGTTCTCTTCGTATTATTTGATATGAGAAGACCATCGGCATTACAAAGCCATATGGGACGGGCAGCAACACTGATTGCTTCTGGCGGTTTTGAGGAGATGTTGCATATCATTGGCCGTAAGTTGGATACCAATATTCGTTTAATCAAGTACTCAATTTGGAGCCGCATATTTACACTGGGGTTAGGGGTTTTCTTGGTTTTATTGTATCAGCCTTTAGGGATTATAAAAGTAATCAAAGAAAAATCTCCTTTTGTATTTCGGAGTATATTGGGTGTTTTGACAGGCGCCCTAGTTGCTTTAATTTGTAATGATTCAGGCATTGTGGCAGCAGCTACGACGATGATATTTGGGGTATTTCCTTTGCTGTATATGGCCTTTGAAGAAAAGGAAAAAAGGATAGGAGAATTCCCAAGGAGGCTATGATATGAAATTGGGACGGTTTTGCTTAGAGGAAAAATGTTTTTTCGGTCTTTTGGATGACCAGCAGGTGCAGGAAATAGAGGATATTTCTACTCCTTATACAAAGACAGGGAAGGTATATGCTTTGCAAGACTTAGCCATATTACCTCCTTGTTTGCCAAGTAAGATTGTGGGGGTAGGGTTAAATTATTTGGATCATATCAAAGAGATGAATGTACAAAGACCAAAGCAACCGGTTTTATTTATGAAGCCCAATACAACGATAATTGGATCAGAGGAGTCGATAGAATATCCTTCTGTTAGCAAGCAAGTAGAATATGAAGGAGAATTGGCTATCATTATTGGAAGCCCGTGCCATCATGTGTCATTACAAGAAGCTAGGCATTG
>CATZDY010000063.1 GCA_958417755.1 uncultured Peptococcaceae bacterium | reverse complement strand
GAAAAAGAAATCAATTGTCAGTCCGGTTTGGTGGCTTCCTTGTTCCCAAGCCCCATGGTATTTTTGGAAGACTTAGAACGTTTGTGGCAGCAATACACTGGCATGGGGGTGGCCAAACGGATTCAAGCGCCACCAGTGCTGGCTGTGAGCCAGAGGGCCTATGGCTTTGACCATCGGGAGGCCCAAAATGGTGTTTATTATACAACTGCATACCAGCAGATGAAAGCTTCCCTTGGTTTGGCATAAGACAGGACAGTTTTTGCTCTAAAATCCGTTGCTGGAAAATATATTTTTCTTGATTAAGAAAGAAGAAAGCAGTGGGTACCATTTTCGTATCACTGCTTTTTTTCATGGATTTCCTATATCATTTCTCTTTTGTAGGGATAAGGTTGAATAAAAAATTATCCGGATGACCTTGTTGATAATAGAATCCAATGATATCTTTAGCCACTTTGTCATTACATTGCAAATATGCCATCAGAGATTTTTGTATAATTTCAAAGGTAATATCCTCTTTTTTAGCAACTTCTATGATGGCTTTCTTGACAAGGGGTGGAATAGATTTTTTGGCTACTCCCTGTTCCCATATTTCTTGATAATAATGTATGATATACATAATGGCATATCTTTGTTCTTCTGAATAATTTGTTTCTAAACAATAATTCCAAAAAGGATAGGTATTTTTTTCTTGTTTTACAATAGCTAGCATATGAAGCCTTTTTCTTAATTCTTCTATTTCTTTTTTGAGTTGAATTATTTCTTCATTCATACAAGTATTCCTTTCTGATTATTAATTAAATTAAATATATTCTCCCGACAGTATTTAAACTGTCAGGAGAATATTAGGTACATTATTTGTTTAAAATCCTATCATAGTAGCCATGAAATCCAGTCAGCAATTTCAAGTGCATATCCTGGATTACAGCCAACTTTCACTAAAGCATTGATATCAAGTAGGATGATATCCGGTTTGTACTCAGCTTGTTTTAGTGTTTCTATTCCATTCAAAGCAGTTAGTACCCCATAGCCTTACCTTTAAAAAAGCAGTCCAACATGGTGATAATATCAGATTCACCATCTGCAATCAAAATCTTACTTTTCATCTTTGCTACCTCCTTGACTATATATGATAGCAAGTAAAATTCAACTATGTTTTTATAACTTTTCTATTGTATTGTTTTTCTATATATTTAGGCATAGACCCAAAATGGCTAAATCGCAGCCAGAGATACAGTTTTATCTTCTAGGATGGTGTTTTATTTCATTGCATAAAACCTCCAGGGAATTGTCGACCATATGCTAATCTAAGGATAAAACAAGTGCAGAAAGCGAATATTGTTTTTTACCCTGACTTGCCGGACAAGCTCCCAATGATAAAGTAAAAAATGGTATAGCTGCAAAGCTATACCATCCTCCATGTGGCAATATGTATTTCATAAAGGATATGTTTCCTTTACTCCAGGGGTCAAATATTTTTACCCACAGCATATCCCAGGAACTTGATGTATTCAGTCAGGGTAAACATAATGCTTTTGTTGTTTGCCCACCATCGTTCTGGCACAAAATTGGGTTCCGGGGCAGCACAATAGGTAAGGGTAATGTTTGTATCCCGAAAAACTTTATCAAAAATAAATTTGGAACGTCGGGTATGATAATTAGAGGTAACCACAATGGCAGAGGTAAAGTTTTGTTGCATCATGATCTGTTTGCTGTACAAAGCATTGTCATAGGTACTTTCAGCCTTGGGTTCCATGAAAACTGCCTTTACCGGAACCCCCAAGGCCACGGCATGTTCTTTCATGGCTTCAGCTTGGGTTAGCTGGTGATACAATTGTCCCCCAGATACAATAATGGCATCAGCGTAACCCTTTTGGTATAATTCTACCCCCTGTTCCACTCTGATTCCCGTATCTCCCCCTAAAATGATGATAACATCCGCCTTTTGCGGTGCTTGGTTGATCACCAAAAAATTGCCAGCCTGCCAAACAAGGATGAACAAAGCAAGGAGGAGTATCACCAAAATAAGACCTACTATTTTTCGTTTGCTTACGTGCATGGGATCATCCTTATGATTTTGATAAACAATTTTTGACAACAATCTCTAAATATAAAGTTCAAGGTGTGAGGGAAAAAATCCTTTTTTCCCTCACAGTCTACTGATAACCAGTAAAAGCCTGCCAAGGGTTGGCAGGCTTTTTATCAACTTACTGTCCAGGGATTTTATCCTTTACAGGAATGGCATTCACATACAGGTGAATTGTTTTGTCCATGATAATCAATTGGGATTGTATACGGTAGCTGTTATTTTCTGCTTCCACAATTCTGTCATCCACCACCCGGGGAATCAGCAAGTGATCCAAGTGGTTTAATTCTTGACCAATCAAGGGATTTAACCATTCTTTGATTTTTTCGCTCACTGCCAATTGCACATGAAGCTGCTGATATTCGCTGAGCTTTTCCAATGAATCTGGGGTTAACGTAACTTCAATGGCAGTGATGATAGGATTTTGGGTTGCATTGATGTTATCTTTTAACTTTTGCAATTGATATTCCTGATCAGCCAATTGATTTTGCAGTTCTTTGTTGGTCATGGTGAGGTAATCCACCTGTTTGCCAATGACCATGCTGGTGATTCCTGCACCCAAGAGAAGTCCCAGCAGTAAAAGCGCCAAGGTTCGGATGATTTCCGTGAAAGAGGTTTGTCTCATTTTTGGTTGTTGCCACAAATGGCCATGAGCAAATAATATCCGGTTTGGGTGCCAGCAAGGGCGCTGATGATGTAGAGGATTTGTTTGCCCAGGGAACGGATTTCTCCATGAAACAAACCGCTTTCAAATACTTCAAAGGTGGAAAAAGTTCCTCCAATGGCAGCTGCAATGGCCCAGATTTTCATATCTTTGGCCAATTTAAACATGGTGGCCATGGGTGGTTCCCGCATGATTACCGCAGCAGTACCACCCAACATAACAGCGCCAATCATGATGCCCAAGGCAGTGAAAAAAATTAAAATGGTTTTATTCAAAAAAGTATCCATTGTTTTACCCCGTCAATTAGCCAAAAATATTTTGCTAATATATATGGGGTAGAAAAGAGAAATAGAAGTATAATATAAGTCCCTGCAAAGGTTTGTTTAATCTAACTTTTGGATGCCACCGCCGCTGACAAAAATGGTTTGTCCGGAAATCCAACTGGAAGCAGGGGAGGCAAAGAAAAGCACGGTTTTGGCTATGTCCTCCGGCACCCCTAAACGCTTTAACGGAGTTTCCTTTAACATTTCTTCTTCCAATTCTGGGGTCAATACTGTGGCCAAGGCTTGGGTTTTAATGGCCCCTGGTCCTATGGCATTGACCCGGACATGGGGACCTAAATCCACAGCCATGGAAGCTGTTAGTTTGTTCACCGCACTTTTCACACTGCTATAGACGCTCATGCTTTTATCACTCACAATGCTGGCCAGAGAGCTGATGTTGATGATGGAACCGTATTGGGATTCAATCATATAAGGGGCGCATAGAATACTAAGGCGGTATACACTGAACACATTCCATTCATACATGGAGCGGATATATTCATCCGTTAGTTCCAAGAAAATTTCCCGGCCTCCGCCCCCGCCGCCTACATTGTTGACCAAAATGTTAATGGTGCCAAAGGCCAGGGCTACTTTTTCCACCATGACTTCCACTTCTTTTGGTTTGGTAATATCACAGGGAAGAGCCAAAGCTTTGCGCCCCATGGCAGCGATTTCTTTCGCTGTTTCTTGGGCTGTTTCCCCTTTGATGTCGCAAACTGCTACACTGGCACCAGCTTTGGCCAACAAAATGGCTGTGGCTTTTCCGATACCTGCTCCGCCTCCTGTAACCAGGGCAATTTTTCCGCTAATGTCTAACATGTTTTCCATTGGCTCACTCCTCATTGATTTGATGGTGAAAAAATTGCGGACATTGATCCGGCTTTTTGCCAAATAGTCAGTGTGATATCTTTTTTGCAAAAGGATTGTTGTGGAAAAATTCTGCTGTTCATTCCATCCTTAGGGCTTTTTCCATTGCATGTAGATGGGGGAAGGTGAAACTAAAAATAGACATTTGTTAAAATCTTTCGATAATTCATTAAACCCAACCTTTTTCCCACTTCCCTTTTGTTAGACAGAATGCAACATTTTTTGAAGAATGTATAGCGCTTTTTAACCTATCTCTTATGTATTGTTGTTGACATTGTAACATAGAAATATCATTTTATCCATTTCCTCTAAAGGAGTTGGCCTTGATTTTTTAAATATCTTCAGAATCGCTTTGGATTCGAATGAGCCGGTAACCTACGCCAATATGGGTTTGAATGTACACAGGAGCAGAAGGGCTTTTTTCAATTTTTTTGCGTAAAGTAGCCATAAAAACCCGCAGAGAGGCAGTATTGCTTTCCAGGGTATTGCCCCAAATTTCTTGCAAAATATAATTGTGGGTTAACACCTTGCCCACATGTTTGGCCAACAAACAAAGCAGTTTGTATTCCAAGGGGGTTAGATGGATTTCTTGGCCATTTACAAAAACACAGCCAGATCCGTAATCTATTTGTAAACCACCATTTTGAAATATAATATTATTTTTGTCCGGGCTATTGTCATAGTGCATTTTTCGAATGGCCACCCGGATTCTGGCTAAAAGTTCATTGACACTAAAAGGCTTGGTCAGATAATCGTCAGCCCCAGCGTCCAAGGCCTCTATTTTACTCTCATCTTCTCCCCTGGCACTAACCACAATGATGGGGTTGTTGGTCCAGCTGCGGACTTTTTGAATGATTGCCAAGCCATCCATATCAGGCAACCCCAGATCCAGGATAAAAATATCCGGTTGAAGAGATAGAGCCTGGTGGATGGCTTCCTCTCCCGTATGAGCTGTATAAGCAGTATAGTGGTTGGTTTGCACAGTGGTGGTGATTAAATTACGGATGGCTTTATCATCTTCAATGATTAAGATACTTGTTTTAGGCATAATTTTAAATCTCCTCTAAGGGTAAAGTGAAACCAAATATGGTTCCACGGGGTATATTGTCTTTGACATAAATTTCTCCTCCATGGGCTTTGATGATGGATTTGCATAAAGACAGGCCCAAACCAATGCCCCGGCGATTATCAGCTTTATTGTGAGGGGCTGTAAAAAACATATCAAACAGTTGCTCTTTATGTTGTGCTGATATGCCATTGCCATTGTCCGCAATTTCAATGAGAGCCTTTTGTTTTTGTTTGTTTGCTGTAATAATAATGGTGGAGCCCTGGTCCGTATACATGATGGCATTGTTCACCATATTGATAATTACCTGAATGATGAGCCTGGCGTCCACTTTTACCATAAGCAAATGATCCTCCAGTTGCACCTGGATGTGGTGTTCCGTCTGTTTGCGGTGTATATGGCGCAATGCTTCGGTAATCATTTCTTCCACCAACTCGGGCTGTTGGGCCAAGTGAATGCTGCCATCATCAATGCGGGTGACAGAGAGTAAATTTTCTACCAAATTGATGAGCCACAGGGCGTCATCATAAATATCCTCATACAGATCTTTTCTTAGTTTTGGGGCAACATTTTCTTCATTATTTAATAAAATACTGGCATTGCCAGAGATGCTTGTCAAGGGCGTTCGCAAATCATGGGAAATGGCCCTGAGAAGGTTGGCCCGAAGCCGTTCCCTTTCCGCTTGCATAGAAATTTGTTTTTGATTTTCATTGAGTTTATATTTTTCAATGGCAAAAGCAATTTCATTGAGCATGGCAAGGAGTAATGAATGTTCAAAGGGTTCCATATCTTCCCCAGGGGTCAAAATAACGCCAAGTACTGCCAAAACCTTTTCATGGCTGGAGACAGGGAGATAAAAAGCCTTGGCCCCGGGTAGAGTATCTGTGGTAATGCCTGCTGCTTTTTTATTTTTGAATACCCAAAAGGCCACAGCTTGTTCGTCAGACTGAATATAGGGGGTTAAGTCCCTTTTTTCTGTGGCACAAGGAAATAGGCGCGGGGATAATAATGTTGTATTTTCTGCCAAATAAAGGATAATAGTTTTATCCAAAAGCTGAAGCAGCTGGGAAGAGGCTTGTTGAATAATCTCCTCCATGTTCTTGGCCCGAAGCAATTTTTGGCTGGTTTCCAAAAGGATTTCCGTGCGATGGGCTTTTTGCGCTGCTTGTTTGGCTTGGTTTTTGACCTGCATGGTCAAGGTGCTGGTAATTAAAGAAGCAAAGAGCATGATTAAAAAGGTAAAGGGATATTCTGCACCCACAGCATGTAAAGTAAATCGTGGTTCTGTGAAGAAAAAATTATAGGTCAAGACAGCGATAATGGAAGACGCAATGCCGTAAATTTTACCTTCAATTTGGTTGGCAATCAACAATACACCTAAAATATAAATGGTAATGATATTGGCTTCATGAAAGCCGAAGCGGTAGAGCACCAGGCCAATGAAGGTGCATAACAACATCATGCCCATTATTTTGATAAGATTGATCCAATGAAACGTTGGAGATACAGGGCCCCGTTTTTTTTCCTTCTTATTATAAAGGGGGGTTATATCTGGAATAATATGCACGTCAAGCTGGGGGGCCAAGGCAGTTACCTTTTCCACAAGACTGGGTTTGGTATGAAAGAAACCTGTCTTATTGTTAGAACGTCCCATAACTATTTTAGAAACCCCACTGGCTTTGGCATATTCAGATATTTGATAGGACACATCTTCTCCGTAAACCGTGACAATTTTAGCCCCCAGCTGCTTGGCGAGTTTTAGATTTTCCAATAAACGCACTTTGTCCTCTTTGTCCAATTCTTTGGTGCTGGGCATTTCCACAAATAGGGCAGTGAAAGCGGCATGAAAGGCCTTGGCCATTCGTGCCGCTGTACGAATTACTTTTGCATTGGACGGAGAGCTGCTGAGGCAAATGAGAATATGTTCCCCCGTATAAGTTTTGGTTTTAGCTTCTATGGTCTGATTGACCCGATCCGCTGTGCGCCTAAGGGCAATTTCCCGTAAAGACACGAGATTTTCTGGGGTAAAAAAATGATGCAATGCTTTTTGGGCTTGTTGTTCTTTGTATATTTTACCTTGCTGGAGCCGTTCAATCAGTTCCTCTGGTTCAATGTCCACTAGCTCCACTTGGGAGGCGCTGTCAAACACACTGTCCGGAATTCGTTCCTTTACACTCACTTGGGTAATAGAAGAAACAATGTCATGTAGGCTTTCCAGATGCTGAACATTCACAGTGGTGTATACATTGATGCCAGCTTGCAGCAATTCTTCAATATCCCCGTATCGTTTGGTATGGCGGCAGCCTTTGGCATTGGTATGGGCCAATTCGTCTACCAGAATCAATTGGGGATTTCTTTGTAAGGCAGCATCTAAATCAAATTCCTTTAATGTAATTCCCTTATAGGCAATATCCAGGGTGGGTAAGACCTCCAGCCCTTCCAATAAGGCCATGGTTTCCGGCCGGGTATGGGGTTCCACATATCCTACCACCACATCCACTCCGGCTTTAAGGGCCACATGGGCAGCATCCAACATGGCATAGGTTTTGCCCACTCCAGCAGCATAACCGAAGAATATTTTTAATTTACCCCTGGTATTTTTTACCTCCCAGTGGTTGATTTGTTGTAACAATTGGTCTGGATTGGGACGCGATTCGTCCATCCTCATCACCTCCTTGGGCCAGCATTTTCTTATGACAAAATTCCATCCAAAGCCAAGTTGACTTGCAAAACATTGACCGTGGGTTCGCCAAATATGCCTAAAAATCTTCCTGTAGTATAGCGGTCAATGATATCTTGTACAGTTTTTACAGGAATTTGACGGTTTTGGGCAATTCTTTGCACCTGATAATTGGCAGCAGCCAGAGAAATATGAGGATCCAAACCACTGCCTGAACTGGTAACCAGGTCATTGGGTATGGGATCATTTGTTTTGTCCGGGTGTGCTGCTTTTATTGTTTCAATTCTTTCTGTTATCAAGGCTTTATAGTCTTCACTGGCTGGGCTTAAGTTTGACGGTCCAGCGTACAGAAGGGGATTGCCTTGCTCATCATAAAAGGTTTCTGTATTCAGATTCATAACTCGTCCCCATAAATAAGTATCACCGCTAAACTGTTGCGCCAACAAGGTGCTACCGTATTTTTTACCATCTATCTCAATGATACTCCCATTGGCCTGATGGGGAAAGAACAATTGGGATATACCGGTCACCACCAAGGGATAAATAACGCCACACAATATGGTCAAAATGAGGATAAAGACCAAAGCCCGGGGTAAAACTTTTTTCACCATTTCCATCATGCATCCCTCCTAAACAAGTCCTGTTGCAGTGATCAATAAATCAATGACTTTAATAGCCCCAAAGGGAACAATGATGCCGCCTAAGCCATAAATCAATAAGTTTCTGGAAAGAAGCTTTTGGGCCATAACTTCACGGTATTTGACTCCCTTTAAAGCCAAAGGAATCAAAGCCACAATGATCAAGGCATTGTAAATCACAGCGGAAAAAATGGCACTTTGGGCGCTGTGTAAACCCATGATATTCAAGGCAGCCAACCCAGGATACAGTCCCATAAAAAGAGCCGGGATGATGGCAAAATATTTGGCCACATCATTGGCAATGCTAAAGGTAGTCAAAGCGCCCCTAGTCATAAGCAATTGTTTGCCAATGTGCACAATATCAAGCAATTTGGTGGGTGAAGAATCAAGATCCACCATATTACCTGCCTCCTTTGCCGCCTGGGTTCCCGTATTCATGGCCACTGCCACATCTGCTTGGGCCAAAGCCGGGGCATCATTGGTTCCGTCTCCAGTCATGGCCACCAGATGTCCTTGTTGCTGAAAATTGCGAATCATGGTCAGTTTTGCCTCCGGGGTGGCTTCAGCTAGAAAATCGTCCACATTGGCCTCCGCAGCAATTACTGCGGCAGTGAGGGGATTATCCCCGGTGATCATGATGGTTTTAATGCCCATTTTTCTCAAAGCAGCGAATTTTTCCTTTACCCCTTGTTTCACGATATCTTTTAAATGCACAACTCCCAGTACTTTGTGATTTTTGGCCACCACCAAAGGTGTTCCTCCTTGATTGGAAACCCGGGTAACCGCCTCTTCACATTCTGCACTGAAAACACCATTGTTTGCCAATAGATAGTTTTTAATGGCATCTGCTGCTCCTTTACGGATTTCATTGCCTCCAAAATTGATGCCGCTCATGCGCATCTTAGCAGAAAAGGGTACAAATTCAGCCTGTAATTCCCCCATATTTCGGCCCCGAATGCCGAATTGTTCCTTGGCCAGGATCACAATACTTCTTCCTTCTGGGGTTTCATCTGCCAGGGAGGAAAGCTGAGCTGCATCTGCCAGTTCCCTGATATCCACCTGATCCACTGGAATAAATTCACAGGCCTGCCGATTGCCTAAGGTAATGGTTCCTGTTTTATCCAACATTAAGATATCCACATCCCCGGCTGCTTCAATGGCCCGGCCGCTCATGGCCAAAACATTGGCTTGATTCAATCTGCTCATGCCCGCAATGCCAATGGCTGACAGGAGGGCTCCAATGGTGGTGGGGGCTAAACATATCAGCAAGGCCACCAGAGCAGTGACAGAAGTGGGGTTGAGCTGTCCTGCCTGGGAGGCGGCGAAATTTGAATAGGGATACAAGGCCATGGTAACCAACAAGAAGATACAGGTTAGTCCCACCAAAAGAATTTGTAAGGCCATTTCATTGGGCGTTTTTTGGCGGGAGGCACCTTCCACCATGGCAATCATTTTATCCAAAAAGCTTTCCCCTGGTTCACTGGTTACTTTGATGATGAGCCAATCGGAAATCACTGTAGTGCCACCAGTAACCGCACTTCTGTCCCCACCGCTTTCCCGGATGACAGGAGCGGATTCTCCGGTAATGGCACTTTCGTCCACAGAAGCTGCCCCCTCCAATACTTCTCCATCTGCCGGGATTTGTTCTCCTGCCCGGACAAGCACAAAATCTCCTTTTTTTAACTTTGCGGAAGAAATCTGGGTGATCTGATGTGACTCTTCTACAGAGGGAATTTTGTTGGCTTGCACATCTTTTTTGGCAGCCCGTAAAGCATCAGCTTGGGCTTTCCCCCGCCCTTCGGCAATGGCTTCAGCAAAATTAGCAAATAAAACAGTAAACCAAAGGATAACCGCAACCCCTAGGGTAAAACCAGGGCTTTCATCCCGAATACCCCATAAGGAGACAAGGAATAAAATGCTGGTTACAATAGAAGCAATATAGACTATAAACATCACTGGGTTTTTGATTTGTACAGCAGGGTTTAACTTGCAAAACGATTCTTTGAGGGCTCTGGTAAACATTTGTTTGTTGGTAAAACGCCCTTTTTTGTTTGTGTTCATCTATTTCACTCCTATGCAATCATTTGAAAAAATTCCGCCATTGGTCCCAAAGCCAAAGCAGGGAAGAAGCTTAAGGCTCCCACCAGCAATACCACCAGGATTAACATGCCTATAAAAAGGGCATGATGGGTGGGCAAGGTTCCTGCGCTGACGGCAATATGTTTTTTCTGTACCAAAGACCCAGCAATGGCTAAGGTGGCCATCATGGGTAAGAAACGCACGAAAAGCATCACCAGGCCAATGGAGGTATTTAAAAAAGGAGTATTGGCATTGAACCCAGCAAAAGCAGACCCGTTGTTGCCCCCTGCGGAGGAATAGGCGTAAAGGATTTCAGAAAAACCGTGAGCCCCGCTGTTGTTGAGACTATTGGCCACATCCGGCATCATGGCGGCCAATCCGCTGCCAATGAGAATCCCTACAGGAGTAGCCAAACAAACAAGCATGGCCATTTTCATTTCATAGGGCTCAATTTTTTTCCCTAAGTATTCTGGGGTGCGTCCCACCATTAACCCAGCAATGAATACTGCCAGAATGGCAAAGGCCAGCATGCCATAAAGACCACAGCCCACTCCTCCGAATACCACCTCCCCTAATTGCATCAATAGCATGGGAATCATGCCGCCCATGGGGGTATAACTGTCATGCATGGAGTTGACCGAACCATTGGAAGCAGCAGTGGTAAAGACTGCCCAGGTAACGGATGTGGCGATGCCAAAGCGGGATTCTTTTCCTTCCATATTTCCTCCGGCTTGGTCTGTGGGGCTTACATCTACCATTCCATTTTGAGCCAATTGAGGGGTGGCCGCAGATTCAAAATAGGCTGTTATTCCCAGGGCTAAAACTAGCATGATAAACATGGCCAAAAAAATGGCAATGCCCTGTCTTTTATCCTTTACATTGCGGCCAAAGGTAAAACATAGGGCCACAGGAATCAAAAGAAGACTAATCATTTCCAATAAGTTAGAAAAATTTGTAGGGTTCTCCAAGGGATAGGCTGAGTTTACTCCGAAAAAACCCCCGCCATTTGTCCCCAATTGTTTGATGGCGATTTGGCTTGCTGCCGGCCCTTGGGGAATGACCTGCTCAGTAACCACAGTACCGTCATCCAAAGTGATAGGCTCCAGAAGTGCTGCCTTTTCATAAGCAGAATAATTTTGTACCACCCCTTGGGAGGCAATCCCTATAGAAACCACAAGGGAAAGAGGAATGAGGATATATAAGGTGATTTTGGTAACATCCACCCAAAAGTTACCCAATCCTTTTTCCTTGACCTTTATAAACCCTCGGATTAAGGCAAACAAAACAGCAATGCCCACTGCGGCGGAAACAAAGTTTTGTACCGTTAACCCCAACATTTGGGTAAGGTAACTTAATTGGCTTTCTCCCGAGTAGGATTGCCAGTTTGTGTTGGTGACAAAGCTGGCCGTGGTGTTAAAACCCAAATGCCAAGAGGTGTTGCCAATTTTTTCAGGGTTTAAAGGTAAATAACTTTGCAGTATATTCAGGAGAAATAAGAATACAAAGCCAAAGGCACTGAAAAATACAATACAAAGGGCGTATCTTTTCCAGCTCATTTGCTCTTTTTGATCAATGTGTAAGATGCGATACATGAAGTTTTCCACAGGCCCTAGGATTCGACTCAAGAAGACCTTTTCTCCATTCATGATTTTGCCGATATAAAACCCCAGAGGAATGGCCAAGGCAACCAAAATAATCAGATATAAAATATATTGTAAAATTACTGTGCTCATTTCTGATCACCCCTAGATACAATGTGAGCCAATTGTTTCATTTTCCGTCACTCCTCCACAAAATATAAGTGAGATAAAAGAATAACACCACAGCAATGATGCCAATTGCGCCAACCATGATGTGCATCCGTTGTACCCTCCCTTCTTTTCTTGTACAGTAGTGTAGCACGGAAAAAATTAGGATGGTGTTAAAGTATGCCTAAGGAATGTTAAGATTTTGTTAAGATAAACATTTGGTATATTGTTGCTTTGGGAAAGGCATCTAATGCCTCAATGCTGCACGTAATTTTTGAATGAATAAAAATGAAGTGGGAAGAATGGATAAGAGATTATTGCAAAGAATGGACAAGAAGGAAGTGAAAATAGGTTTTATCTCCAAAAAAGGTTATGCCCAAAAGCAAGGCACTTGGGGGAAGTAATAATGAGGAAATATAAATGATGTGTATGTGTTATAATACATTCATAAAAAATATTTATGCGGAGGTGTGGTCTTATGGCTGATATGAAATTGACCATCAATTATTGTACTTCTTGAGGGTATAGAGCAAAAGCGGCCAGTTTGGCCGGTGAACTGACCAAGCAATTCCAAATCAAAGATGTAGAAATGGTTCCTTCCAGTGGAGGAACATTTGATGTGCGGATGAATGATAAACTTGTTTTTTCTAAACATGAAGAAGGACGTTTTCCAGAGCCAGGGGAAGTAGAGCATCGGATTACGGAAATACTGTCTTAAAGAGGCTTGCATAAAACAAAATGGTATCTTTGTTTTATGCATCAGAAAAAATAAAAACCGGGGAGCCGGTGTACGGTTATCCCCGATTTTTATTTTTCTTGTTCAATTTTTTCCAAACCAATATTTCTGAGTATTTCGTCAATTAATTCTTCAGTCATCAAATTCCTCCTTATATTTCTAATCTATCTTTTTTCTGGTAACCAGAAGGTAAAACCTGCCACTTAAGATGTGATTTTTTTATAATATCACTATTTTAACCATATGTCAAGAAATTACTTGTCTGTATTTTTTCATAATTTTCTTCTTTATTTTACAGCTTTATCTATCAATGGTCTTGATATGGTTTTGGTAAATATTGTATGATATTTTTTATATTTTGGTCTTCTGATAATAAATTTAAAAATAATGATTGTGAAGCTACCAAGAACACAGTACAATGTATACAGTGGACAAGTTTTGTAAAAATTGAAGGTAATGAAACATTTAAATACAATTTCCTTTTTAAACCAATAATTTTCCCCAGGGCAAGCTGGCATTTGCTCTTAAAACCTATTTCCTGGAGATGTAATATATATTGTATGGAAGTATCAGCGTAAAGGTTCCTGTATATGTGGTTTTACTTTATGTTGGAGGATGAGGTATGTCAATTTCTGTGCAGCAAATGATTTTTTTTGCTTTAGGTGGCTTAGGGATTTTTTTGTTTGGCATACGGTATATGTCTGAAGGCCTACAAAATGTAGCTGGAGATCGCTTAAGGGTTTTCTTGGAGACAGGGACCAAAACTCCCTTCCGGGGGGTTTTAACTGGGGCTTTGGTCACAGCCCTTATCCAAAGTAGTAGTGGTACCACAGTACTTACCGTGGGGTTGGTCAATGCAGGGCTGTTGACCTTACGGCAAGCCATTGGGGTCATTATGGGGGCCAACATTGGAACCACCATTACAGCCTATCTCATTGGTTTTAAGTTAGATGCCTATGCTTTGCCCATTATTGCTGTGGGTGTTTTTTTGCTTTTCTTTGTTAAGAATAAAAAAATAGCCAACATTGGTCAAATCTTTTTGGGTTTTGGTATGTTGTTCTACGGCATGGATATCATGGGGGAAGGGCTCAAGCCTTTGAAAGATCTGGCCTTTTTTCATGATTTGATGCTGCAAGTGGAAGATCATGCCTTGCTCGGTGTTTTGGTGGGAACCTTGTTTACCATGTTGGTGCAAAGCAGCAGCGCCACCATCGGGGTGTTGCAAGAATTGGCGGACCAAGGGGCCATTACCTATTTGCAAGCAGTGCCCATTCTATTTGGGGATAATATCGGAACCACCATTACAGCCCTGTTGGCTGCCATAGGCACCACAGTGGCTGCCCGTCGGGCAGCTTTGACCCATGCGGTCTTTAATATTATGGGTACCCTTGTGTTTCTTCCCTTGTTTATTGTGGGGATTTTTCCGGAAATGGTACGCTTTATCACCAATTATTTGTTGGTTTTATTGCCAGGCTTTGGAGGAGGTTTTGAGGCCTTAAACATAAAAATGCAAATTGCCCAAACCCATGGTATATTCAATGTGACCAATACATTGGTGCAATTGCCCTTTGTTTCTTATTTGGCTTGGATTGTGACAAAATTGATTCCTGGCAGAGATTCCTTGCTTGATACAGAACCCCATTATTTAGAGCCCCGCTTATTATCCAATCCTGCCATGGCCTTGGGCCAGGTGACCCAAGAAATCTTGTATATGGGGAAAATGGCCAAGGAATTTTTGGGTTTATCATTGCAGTTATTTTATCATCCTACCATTAAAGAACAAAATCTCATGGACTTAAACCAGCGGGAAGAAATGTTGGACCGTCTGGAGTCCGATATCATTGACTATCTTATCAAATTGTCGTCAAATCAAAAAATATCCGAAGAACAGTCCAATTATGCTTCAGCCCTGTTGCAAGCAGCCCACGATTTAGAACGGATTGGAGATCATGCGGATAACATTGTGGAATTAGCTGTTTATGAAAAGGAAAATAATATTGTGTTCAGCGATGAAGCAAAAGCCAGCATACGTTCCATGGCTGAACTTACCGAAGAAACAGTGGGCATGGCTTTGGTTGCCATGGAAAATCATGATGTTGATTTAGCCAGAAAAGTTTTGAAAAATGAAGTTGTGATTGATAATTTAGAAAAAGAGTTTCGCTATGGTCATATTATGCGCTTAAATGAAGGAAAATGCACTGGATTTGAAGGTTCTGTCTTTTTGGATATCCTAAGCAATATGGAAAGAATCGGGGACCATGCAGTGAATATCGCCGAGTGGGTGGTGTTCTCCGTCACCGGT
>CATZDY010000062.1 GCA_958417755.1 uncultured Peptococcaceae bacterium | reverse complement strand
CTTGAATGTCTGTAGGCCAGCTGTCAATTGATAAAAACAATTAAAAATGAACATTTATTACTGGCCTAAGATTATATCAATAAAAAACTGCTGTTGAAAAACAACGGAATAAAATGACCCAAAGCTCCGAATATTCAGCTTTCATAATAAAAATGGGAATACTATCTAAATATGATAATCCATATTCTTTTTGGCCATTGAAATAATCAATTTACCATCCTGCCAAATCACGCGTTTTTTCTTAGGATAAGTCCAAAAATTCTTGTCCTCTACAGTATCACCGTTTCTAAAAACAGAAAACATCAAACCAAGCAACCCAAGGTTCAGCACCATGGCTGCATTGCCGTAGGAGATCAAAGGCAGCGAAATGGGAGCAAAAAGTTGAAAACCCAAATTATAAGCCACATAACCAATGATTTGCCAAGTAAAAGTTAACATAATTGCTGTGGATATGAATAAACCTAACTGGCTTTTTTGTTGCAAACAACGTTTGTATCCTTGGACAACAAAAATAGCCAATACTACCATGACCAAAGCAAAAGCAATCCAACCAACATGATAAATCAGATATGTCAGGAAGAAATCAGTATCAATCTTGGGCATTTGCAAAACAAATCCAGCATAGTCATCAGGTATGCTTCCTTTCCCAAAGAGCTTAGCATGGGCCAAGGCTGTTCGGGTGGCCATTTGCACATACCCTGCCCCAGAGGCATCAAGTTCCCAATGCAATATCCCTTGTAAACGAGTCCAGCGATAATTATTGGTGAATAAAGAAAGAGCGGGTAGCAATGCAATGATTCCGACCGGTACTCCCAAAAATCCATAACTACTGCGTTTAGGCAGGGCAAACCAATTTTTTAAAATCCCTATTCCCAAGAACCAAAAAGCTGTTAGGACAAACAAAAGGAACCCTGAAGCTGTGGGAATAAGCAAGGCAATGCCAGCGAACAATACCAAGGCAAATCCGCATAGACAAACGCCCCAATATCCTTTTCCTTTCATGTCATATACAATGACCGCAAAGGCCAAGGGAAACAGCAGGGGGAGATAAGAAATAAAAGGCATAGAAACCAGGAAAATGTCTCTTCCCTGGACAAAGGGATACAGCAAAAAGGCAGCTCCGGATATTGCTAGAAGGGGACAATATACCAGATAAGGATGTCTGCCAAGCAAAGAAAAATCAATACAATAGGTGGCGAACATAACCCCTATGCCAATGACCAGTAAAATCACTTGATTGAATATTGGATCCAGGGTCTTCCCCTCTGCCATAAAAAACATTCTCAATAAAAAGCCCAGGCCCAAGATGGCCACAGCCAAGCCCATCATCCCCCATTGATTTTGGGGTCTATGGGTATGATCAAGCTGGGTTCCCACAATAATGGGATCGCCCATTTGGGCAATGGCTTTGTCAAGGGCTGTTGTTTCTTCCATTCCTTTGGCCATATAAGCATCCCTTTGATCCAGGATATGATTTTCCAATTCCTTTGCCACCATTGCATGAGCCTTTTTCCAATGAATCTGGTGGCAAACAGAGTGAATATATGCTTTGATTTTCTCACACCCCATCAAGCATCCCTCCGTTTAGGACCTGATTCACAGCTTTGGTGTAGGCTCTCCATTCAGCCTGTTTATCAACCAACATTTTTTTGCCCTTTTTGGTGAGATGATAATACTTTCTTACCCTAGCCTTGTCTCCTTGCTCGTCATAGGAATTGACCATTCCTTGTTTTTCAAGTCCATGTAAAAGAGGATACAAAGTGCCTGCCTTTAAGGCAAAGGTTTGGTCAGATTTTCGGGCCAATTCTTCAATCATTTGATACCCATACATATCCTTTTCAGCCAATAATTTGAGAATCAACATCGAGGTACTGCCACTCAATAATCCTTTATCCATAACAAATTGTTTACCTCCATATATAGATTACCAATACATTATATATAGATAATCTATATATTTCAAGTCAAATCTTTCCTTTTCCCAATCATCCCAGGATATTGTTTTTCTATCTCCCTCCCTTTGGTTGAAAAAGCAAAAAATAAGCAAAACCGGACGTCTGGCTCATCCGTCCGGTTTTATCATGCAATATCATTGAAAAAAGGTTTTATACTCTTAAGGCGTTAAAGGCTAAAGATTTCGGCTTCCTGGTTTCATGGCAGGGATCCCCTGCCGGCAAAGAGGACACTGGTCAGGTTCATAGGAAACTGCGGGAATTTCCAATAAAGCATGGGTATGAACCCCTAAATTGGCCTTACCTCCACTGCGATCGACCAGCACACCAGCACCCACCACATCTCCCCCAGCGGCTTTGGCTGCTTCAATGACTTCCAACACAGAACCCCCGGTGGTAATCACATCTTCCACCACTAAGATTTTTTCCCCTGGACGAATGGCAAAGCCCCGGCGAAAGGTCATATGCCCCTCTTCCCGTTCAGCAAAAATACTGCGCACCCCCAAAGCCCGGGCCACCTCATAGGCCACCAAAATACCGCCCATAGCCGGACCGATAACAGTCTCCACCTGCTTTTGGGCAAAGGCTTGGGCCAAAGTTTGGCATAATTGAGCACAATATTGGGGATGTTGGAGCACCAAGGCACATTGAAAATAGCGGTCACTATGCCTGCCAGAGGTTAAACGAAAATGTCCTGTTAACATGGCCCCTGTTTTTTCAAAAATTTCTTTTACTTCCTGTGATTCCAAATGACAACACTCCTATCCAAAAAGATTTTTTGTCTTTTAGGCAAAACAAGTCAAAATATTCCAGGCATAGATCCTATCCTTTGGCACATACTATTCCCAGCAAGTACAATTGCATAGCAACACTGTTGTTTCCGAGAAATACGGGCAACTTGAAAATAAGAAATTTCCTCCAATTGGAAAGGGGATGGCTTATGAGTAGGCGCCGCAGTATCATGTCTGATAGGCTCAAGTATGAATTGGCCCAGGAACTTGGTGTGGCTGATGTGGTAGCCAGGGATGGGGACTTTGGTTCCGTTTCATCCAGAGACTGCGGAAACATGGTGAAACTAGCGATTATGCGTGCTGAGAGTACCTTGCCTCAGCGGTAATGGTACGAAAAAGGGGCGGGATAATCTTCTCCCAAATGGGGGCGGATAATCTCGCCTTTCTTCTTGTTTGTTACCCCCCATAAGGCCATCATTGCCTTTCCTTTTACATGATTTTAGGCGTTTTTTAATTCTGCAACGATTTTCTTCGCACTATCCAAAGGACTATCTGCCTGCAAGATGGGACGACCGATCACCACATAACTGGCCCCTTTTTGTACTGCCTGGGCTGGAGTCATCACCCGCTGTTGATCTCCCAAAGCACTCCCTGCAGGGCGGACCCCAGGAGTAATGATGAGAAAATCCTTGCCACAGTGCCGGCGAATGGCCTCGATCTCCCAGGAAGAGGCCACCACTCCGTCCAATCCTGCCTTTTGAGCTAACAGAGCCCAATGCACCACCTGCTCTTCTATGGTCCCAGGTAAACGAATTTCTTGGCTAAACATCTCCTGATTGATACTGGTGAGCACAGTAACAGCAATCACCTTAGGAGGAACAAAACCAGCTGCCAGGGCTGTTTCCCGGGCTACATCCCCAGCCCGCTGCATCATGGCCAGTCCCCCGGCTGCATGGACATTTACAATATCCACCCCCAGCCGGGCCACCACTGCCACTGCACTGGCCACAGTATTGGGAATGTCGTGCATTTTTAAATCCAAAAACACTTTCCCCTGGCGTTCCTTGATGGCCCGCACCATATCCCCGCCCAGGCTGTAGAATAGCTCCATACCCACCTTGAACATACCCACCTGGGGTGCCAATAACCCCACCAGTTCCAAGGCTTGCTCCTTTTGGGGTACATCCAAAGCTACAATCAAACGCTCTTTTCCCTGCATGATATTCCCCCTTCTGCTTTTTTCAGTCAACAGTTTCCCCTCATCTATGGGCAATGCCCACCAATTCTTGGATATCTTGTATCTGATGTTCCTCCATAAATCGAGTCAAACCATCTATAACCTCCACAGTGGCCCTGGGATTGATAAAATTAGCTGTTCCTACTGCCACTGCCGTGGCTCCGGCCATGATGAATTCCAAAGCATCCTCTGCCGTAACAATGCCCCCCATGCCTAAAATGGGCAGCTTCACCTGTTGGTATACTTGCCATACAGCCCGCACCGCCACCGGACGGATGGCTGGGCCGGATAGTCCCCCCATTCCATTGCCCAACACTGGCTTGCGCCGGTGGATATCAATGGCCATGCCCAACAAAGTATTGATCATGGATAAAGCATTGGCTCCCGCAGAAGCAACAGCCTCAGCCAAGGCTACGATACTGGTCACATTGGGAGATAGTTTCACAATCACAGGCAAAGAAGTAGATTGCCGCACCGCCCGGGTCACTTCCCCCGCAGACTGGGGGTCACTGCCAAATTGTAAGCCTCCCTTTTTAACATTAGGACAAGAAATGTTCACTTCAAGGCCCGCTATGCCGGCAATTTGATCTAAAATTCCAGCCAGCTGGGCATACTCTTCCACTGTATTGCCGGAAATATTCACAATCACCGGCACATCGTACTGTTCTAAAAAAGGCATGATTTCATGCAATAGACCTTCTACCCCGGGATTTTGCAAACCAATGGCATTGAGCATGCCCCCGGGGGTTTCCACAATCCGGGGCACAGGATTGCCGGGCATTGGCCGCAAGGTAGTGCCTTTGATGACAATAGCGCCCAAAGCATTGAGATTCACCAATTTGCCGTATTCCGCCCCGTAACCAAAGGTACCGGAAGCTGTGGTGACAGGATTCTTCATGGCAATACCACCTAAATTGACCGCCAGCTTAGCCTTCATGATACACCTCCTCCAGTCCAAATACCGGGCCTTGGGTACAAACCCGTTCATAGGTAAACCCTTGGCCTGCAGCATCTTTGATTTTGCATACACAGGACAGACAAGCTCCCATCCCGCAGGCCATTTTCTCTTCCAGAGAAATCTCCCCTGGGATGCCCAATTCCTCAGCCAAAACAGTCAAAGTCTTCAGCATGGGCATTGGCCCGCATCCGTAAAGGCGCTGGTAACCAGCACCTCCCTTCACCAGGCTGCGCAATAAAGAAGTGACCAACCCATGGTACCCTTTGGAACCATCATCCGTAGCCCAATGCAAGGAAGAAGCAGGCAAAGGCAACAAGGCCTCTGGCAGCAGCTGGTCAGCAGTGGAAGCGCCCATGATAAAATCCAACCGGTGGCCCGCAGAACATATGGCTTGGGCCAAACCCACCAAAGGCGCCACGCCAATGCCACCACCAACCAATACCACCGATTCCCCGGGCAATGGCAAGGTAAACCCCCGTCCCAAGGGACCCAATACATCCACCAAATCCCCGGCCTTCTTTTGGGCCATCAAAGTTGTACCCCGGCCCACCACACGGTACAACAACTGAATCAATCCTTTTTTGCGATCCACTTGATGCAGGCTCAAAGGTCTGCGCAAAAGGGGATCTGCCCCCTGTTGACAACGAATATGCACAAATTGTCCTGGCTGAGCCCTTTGGGCAATGGCAGGGGCTTCAATGCTCATCAACCAATGTCCTGGCAAAACCTTTTTGTTGGCGCGTATGGGAAATTCGCTACAATATACCAAACCAGTCTCCCCTCTCATTGTCCCTCATACTAACGTTTCCTCATGAGAAATTCCCTGGGCAGTGTTTTGTCCGACCAAGCCAGCATGGATAACAATCGGTGGGGATTGCCCACCGATTGCGTTCAAGAACTGTATGCTTGTTTATGTTCTTTGATTCCATAATCCTGTAAAGGCCGTAGTTGGAAGGTTGCGCCCTTTTTAATGGACACCAAAACTTCCAAAATAGCCCAAGCCGTATCAATAGAAGTAAGGCAAGGCACTCCGAATTCCACTGCTGCCCGGCGGATCCGGAAACCGTCCCGCTCCGGCGCTTTGCCCTTGGTCAGGGTATTGAGCACCATATTGATTTTCCCCACCCGGATGAGCTCTTCAATGTTGGGGAATCCTTCTCCCACTTTATTCACCCGTTCTACCTTCATGCCGTGTTCAGCTAAAAAGGCCGCTGTTCCGGTGGTGGCACAAATTTTGTAACCCGGCAATTGGGAAAAACCCCGCACAATGGGCAGCATTTCTTCCTTATCTTTATCTGCAATGGTCACCAAAATGGTCCCCTGGCGGGGGAAGAGACAACCTGAAGCCACCAAGGCCTTGTACAAAGCCACAGCGTAATCTGGATCCACACCCAGCACTTCCCCGGTGGATTTCATTTCCGGCCCTAGGCTGATATCCACCCGGCTAAGCTTGGAGAAAGAAAATACCGGCGCCTTAACCCCCACAAACTTGCTCTCCGGATGCAATCCACCTTGATACCCCATGGTCTGTAAGGTTGCCCCCATAATGATGCGGGTGGCCAAGTTCACCATGGGAACCCCGGTGATTTTGCTCATATAAGGCACAGTACGACTGGAACGGGGATTTACTTCCAAGACATACACTGCATCATCATGCAACACATACTGAATATTAATCAGTCCCTTGACATGCAACGCCAAGGCCAGCTTGGTGGTATAGTCCTCAATTTGTTCTTTGTGCTTTTGTTCCAAGGAACGGCTGGGATACACAGCAATGCTATCTCCGGAATGGACCCCGGCCCTTTCAATGTGTTCCATAATGCCGGGAATTAGCACCGTTTCTCCGTCTGCCAAGGCATCCACTTCAATTTCCTTGCCAAATAAATACTTGTCCACCAATACCGGATGTTCTGGCGTTACTTTCACAGCAGTTTCCATATAATTCAACAGCTCGTCCTGATTGTATACAATTTCCATGGCCCGGCCGCCTAAAACATAAGAGGGGCGAACCAACACCGGGAACCCGATTTCCCCGGCAATGACCAAGGCCTCTTCCACAGAAAAAGCGGTTCTCCCCGGGGGCTTGGGAATCCCCAAGGCAATGAGCAGTTGGTCGAACCGTTCCCGATCCTCAGCCTGGTCAATGTCGTCCACTGAAGTCCCTAACACCGGAATGCCTGCATCCAACAAAGGGCGGGCCAAATTGATGGCCGTTTGGCCCCCAAACTGGACAATCACCCCTTCAGGCTTTTCCTTTTTCACAATGTGCAACACATCCTCTGGTACCAAAGGCTCGAAATACAAGCGGTCCGCTGTATCAAAGTCCGTGCTTACGGTTTCTGGATTGTTGTTGATAATCACCGCATCCACCCCTTGCTCCCGCAAGGCCCACACCGAATGCACGGAACAATAATCAAACTCAATGCCCTGGCCAATGCGAATAGGCCCAGAACCCAATACCACCACTTTTTTATGGGGCGAAAAGGGCGCTTCATCCTCTTGGTCATAGCAAGAATAATAATAGGGCGTGACTGCGTCAAACTCAGCAGCACAGGTATCCACCATTTTGTATACCGGGATAATCCCCAAACTCTCTCGATAAGCCAACACATCCTGCTCTGGTACCTGGGCCAAAGAAGCCAAAATAGCGTCCGAAAAACCCAATTCCTTGGCTTGGGCCATGATATCCCGGGATACATTGGCCAATCCAGAAGCTGCTTGTTGGGCAAAAAGGGTTTCAAAATCAACAATATTCTTGATTTTTTCCAAGAAAAAGGGCTCTATTTTGGTAAGCTCGTACAACTGCTCCACTGTCATGCCCCGACGTAGGCCCTCAGCCACAGCCAGCAACCGCCGGTCATCTGGATACATAATCAAATGGCTCAATTCCCTATCATCCATCTGCTCCGCACCAGGCAAATACAAGCCTGTGAGTCCAGCTTCCAAAGAACGAATGGATTTCAATAAAGCAGCCTCAAAACTGCGGTCAATGGACATTACCTCCCCAGTGGCTTTCATTTGCGTCCCCAGAATCCGGTCTGCCTGGGTAAATTTATCAAAGGGCCAACGGGGATATTTGACCACCAGGTAATCAATGGTGGGTTCAAAACAAGCATAAGTTTTGCCTGTCACAGCATTCAAAATCTCATCCAAACGATAGCCAATGGCAATCTTTGCCGTAACTTTGGCAATGGGGTAACCCGTGGCTTTGGAAGCCAAAGCAGAAGAACGGGAAACCCGGGGATTCACTTCAATGACATAATATTGTCCGCTCACAGGTTCAAAGGCGAATTGCACATTACAACCCCCGGCGATTTTCAAAGAGCGGATGATTTTTAAAGAAGCGGTACGCATCATTTGGTGTTCTTTATCACTCAACGTTTGGGTAGGCGCCACCACAATACTGTCTCCCGTATGCACCCCAATGGGGTCAATGTTTTCCATATTGCAAATGGTAATGCAAGTGTCCGCCCCGTCCCGCATTACTTCATACTCAATTTCTTTCCATCCAGCCACACTGCGCTCAATGAGGGCTTGGCCAATGATGCTGTATTTCAAGCCCCGGCTGGCGATATCCCGCAGTTCCTCCTCATTGCTGGCAATACCGCCCCCGGTTCCCCCTAAGGTATAGGCTGGCCGCACAATCACCGGATAGCCAATTTCATTGGCAAAGGCCACCGCTTCAGCCACAGAGGATACAATGGCGCTTTCTGGAATGGGTTCCCCAATGGTTTCCATCATTTCCTTGAACAATTCCCTGTCCTCAGCCCGCTTAATGGCTTCTAAAGAAGTGCCCAAAAGCTCAACCCCGTGCTCTTCCAAAACCCCCATTTCTGCCAATTCCACCGCCAGATTCAACCCCACTTGGCCCCCCAAAGTGGGCAACAACCCCTGGGGTTTTTCCTGGCGAATTACTTCTGTGATAAATTCCGTGGTCAAGGGCTCTAAATACACCCGGTGGGCCATGTTGGCATCTGTCATAATGGTGGCAGGATTGGAATTGACCAATACCACCTCCAGGCCTTCTTCCTTCAAAGCCCGGCAAGCTTGGGTTCCTGCGTAGTCAAATTCCGCTGCCTGGCCAATGACAATAGGCCCTGAACCAATGACCATGACCTTTTTTATATCTGTACGCAAAGGCATTAGTTCTTCACCTCCCGGGCTATGATTTCCATGAATGTATCAAATAAATATTCCGAATCCCTGGGACCAGGAGAGGCTTCAGGATGATATTGCACAGCAAAAATGGGCCAATGGGTATGCCGGAATCCTTCCACAGTCCCATCATTGACATTCACATGGGAAATCACCACTTCCTGGGGATTAAAAGAATCCCCTTGCACTGCAAACCCGTGGTTTTGCGGGGTAATATATACCCGCCCGGTGGCCAAATCCTTCACCGGATGGTTGGCTCCCCGGTGGCCGAATTTCATTTTATAGGTTTTACCCCCCAGGGCCAAAGCAATGACTTGCTCGCCCAGACAAATGCCGAATATAGGCTTTTGCCCTACCAGCTGTTTCACTGTATCCACCACCTCAGGCACATCCACCGGATCCCCAGGGCCGTTGGATACCATAATGGCAGCTGGGTTTACCCCTAAAATATCCGCTGCTGAAGCTGTGGGAGGGAGCACCACCACTTCGCAATCCCGATGCTGTAAACAGCGAATGATGTTTTGTTTGGCCCCCAAATCAATCATAGCCACCCGGCGCCCATTCCCTGGCACGGTAAAGGCTTCTTTGGTGGCCACATCAGCCACCAGCTTTTGCCCCGTAAGGTGGGGAGAAGCTTTCGCTTGGTCCACCAGGGCTGCGGTATCCGCCCCAGTGGCGTCAATGATGCCCCGCATGGTACCATGATTGCGTAAAATCCGGGTCAAGGCCCGGGTGTCAAGGCCGGCTATCCCCACAATCCCTTCCCGGGATAAAAATTCCCCAATGGTATGGCTCACCCGCCAATTGCTAGGACGTTGGCAATCTTCCCGCACCACCAAGCCCCGCACATAAGAACGTTTGGATTCAAAATCATCCCGGTTAATGCCATAATTGCCGATCAACGGATAGGTCATCACTACAATCTGCCCGCAATAGGAGGAATCAGTCAAAACCTCCTGGTATCCGGTCATAGCTGTGTTGAATACCACTTCACCCCATTGTTGTCCCACAGCGCCAAAGGCTTTGCCTTTGAATATAGAACCATCCTCTAAAGCCAATACTGCTTCCATGCTACTCTCAACTCCCCTAAGAATTTTACCCTAGCACAATATCCTTTGCAGCGTGCTCCATACACATAATCTTTGGAAAACAACGCCACATCATATTCCAATGTCTTGGCCCATCAAAACAACCAAGCTCTATGTGAACCCCTTTGTTATCCCCCTCAAAAAAGACGGGAATATAGGGTTTTACCTTCCACCATGGTAAATACAGGCAGACCTTTTAACATTCTTCCAGCAAAAGGAGTATTTCTCCCTTTGCTCACAAAACTTTGGGGCTCCACCTTTTCTTCCAACTGCGGGTCAATCACTGTAATATCCGCCACTGCCCCAGGGGCCAAGGGGCCCTTGGGTATGCCCAATACCCGGGCAGGATTGATGGTCAACTTGGCCACTGCTTGGGCTGGGGTCAAAATACCGGGCAAAACCAATTCCGTCCATACCAAGCCCACTTCTGTTTCTAATCCTACCATACCACAAGGAGCCCGGTCGTATTCCACATCCTTCTCCTCCATGGTATGAGGCGCATGGTCCGAGGCAATGATTTCAATGGTTCCGTCCCTAAGACCTTCTTTGATGGCCTCCACATCCGCCCGGCTCCGCAAAGGCGGATTGACCTTTGTGGCTGTATGATATCCCTCCACCGCCTCATCTGTCAGGGTAAAATGATGGGGTGTGGCTTCCGCAGTAACCCGCAATCCCCGGGCTTTGGCTTCCCGCACCAAGCGCACAGAACCAGCAGTGCTGACATGGGCCAGGTGCAAAGCGCAACCTGTTAACTCAGCCAAAAGGATATCCCGGGCCACCATCACCTCTTCCGCTGCCTTGGGAATACCCTTTAGCCCCAATTTGGTGGACATATATCCTTCATGCATACTGCCCCCAGCCACCAACTGTTTTTCTTCACAATGGGAAATCACCGTAGCACCCACCATACCAGCATACTGCATCACCCTACGCATCATCCCAGCATCTGCCACTGGTTGACCGTCATCGGAAAAAGCCACTGCCCCGGCTTTTTTTAAGTCCGCCATTTCAGTCAAAGCTTCCCCTTTGCTGCCTTTGGTCAAAGCTGCCACAGGCCAGACCCTGGCCCAACCTGCCGTCCGGGCTCGTTGGAGAATGTATTCCACCACCGCCCGGTTATCAGTCACAGGATTGGTGTTGGGCATGCAAGCCACATCCGTAAACCCGCCTTTTGCTGCAGCCATAGCCCCTGTGGCAATGGTTTCCTTGGCTTCATAGCCAGGTTCCCGCAAATGCACATGCATGTCCACAAAGCCCGGGGCTACCAATTTATCTTGCACATCCAGCACCAGCGCATCCCCGGAGGAAAGTCCTGGAGCCAAGGCTTTTACCAAACCATCTTGTATCAAAACATCTGCTTTGATTTCCGTACCAGCCACAGGATCAATGACCCGTCCCCCTTGCAGCAAAATGGGACCATGGGATGCCATATCCCTCCCCATCTTTTCCATCTTATAAGTCATTGGGCACACCTCCTGCCAATAAATATAACAAGGCCATGCGCACTGCCAGGCCATTGGTCACTTGCTCATTGATCAAAGACTGGACTCCGTCCGCCACTTCAGGTACAATTTCCACCCCTCGGTTCATGGGTCCTGGATGCATCACCAAAGCATTGGGCCTGGCCAAAGCCAGCTTATCCTGATTCAAACCGAACAGCGTAGCATACTCTTGGATGGAAGGGAACAAGCCTTGTTGCTGCCTTTCCAATTGCAAGCGCAACATGATAATCACATCCGCTTGCACCAAAGCTTCCTCCAGGGTAGGATATACTTTAGCTCCCATCCTTTCAATATCCAAAGGCATCATGGTGGCAGGGCCGCAAACCCGCACATTGGCCCCCATTTTGGTAAATCCCCAAATATCCGAACGAGCCACCCGGCTATGCAAAATATCCCCCACAATGACCACATTGGTACCTGTCAGTTGTCCCCGCTTATCCCGGACAGTTAACAAATCCAACAAGCCCTGGGTGGGATGTTCATGGGCCCCGTCTCCAGCATTGATAATCGCTGCTTTGGTCATAGAGGCCACCAAATCCGGAGCTCCGGACATGCTATGCCGCAGCACCACCACATCAGCCTCCAAAGCTTCCAAAGTGGCCACTGTATCCTTCAAACTTTCCCCTTTGACCACACTGCTGGCAGATGCCGAAATGTTCACTGCATCTGCACTCATGTATTTTGCCGCCAACTCAAAAGATGTACGGGTACGGGTGCTGGGCTCATAAAACATATTGATCACTGTTTTGCCCCGTAAAGTAGGAACCTTTTTAATTTGCCGGCGAATCACTTCCTTCATGGAAGCTGCTGTGTCCAAAATCAATGTAATATCTTCTTCATCTGTATGTTCTAAACCCAACATATCCTTGGATTTTAAAGACAAGCCAATCTCCCCCCTAAACTGCCGCGAATTTCGCCTTCTTTTATGTGGCAATTGCAGAATAAAAAACCTCCGCAGTGTAACAATGCTACACCCCCGGAGGCCACAAGAAAAAACAACATTGCTTGCCCTTCCTTGTCGGCCTCACGGGACCGTTTCTTAAAGGATGGCTATCATGGACTATGTTTCAATTGTGTATCATCGGAAAAGGCTGTGATGACCACTTCCTCTGTGTCATCTGTCTCTTTTAGACGAACAGCCACATCTTCTTTACTGGAAGTGGGAACGTTTTTCCCCACATAATCCGCTCGAATGGGTAATTCCCGGTGCCCCCGATCCACCAATACAGCCAATTGTATCAATTTGGGTCGCCCCAAATCCATCACCGCATCTAAGGCAGCCCGGATGGTTCGACCGGTAAAAACCACATCATCCACCAATACGATTTTCTTTCCATCCACAGGGAACCACACCTCTGTTTTGCGCACCACCGGCTGCTTCGCCCTGCTTCCCAAATCATCACGATATAAGGTAATATCCAATGTTCCCACGGGAACTTCTTTTCCTTCAATTTCGCTAATTTTCTCCGCCAACCTGGCGGCAATAGGCGCTCCCCGACGGAGAATACCGATTAAGGCCAGATCATCCGTTCCCTGGTTGCATTCAATGATTTCATGGGCAATCCGGGTTATGGCCCGGCGGATGCCCTCGTGATCCATAATCACAGCCTTTCGCTGTAACGCAACACCCACTTTATCCGCACCTCCTAAGGGGATTTCTTCTGCTCTTGATTCCAGTTCAAGGGTACAAAAAAACCTGACTCCAGTAAATAGACACACCCTAGGGGGCATACGTCATTGGTCAGGCCCTAAAAAACCACCCTATGATTTCCTTGTCGGCCTCACGGGACCGCATTAAAGGTCTTTTTACTATGGTTTAGCCTATCAAAAGAAAGCCAAACTGTCAATAGAAAAGTCTGTTCCAAGTTTGTCTTAAACTTTTTTATAGCTAGGCTCTTAAGATGCAAACCGTAAAAAATAAAAGCAACACCCAAGACCATAAATACCATGCCACTGGGAAATATTTTTCCTGACAACCCCACCAGGCCCAAGGATGTAACGGCAATCATGATCATAGGGCCCATAAAAGCCAATTAAGTAAGATGGTTGTTTATCCACTTCAATATATCAGCATATCCCGTTCTTCCATTTGCAACAGCTGTCCCTAAATGAATCAATTCTTGTTGTGTATAAACAATGGATATATGGTTTAATTGTAAAGTCATGAGCATAACCAACATTTCTATCCGTTTATTTCCATCTAAAAATGGATGATTCATAGTAATAGCAAAAGCCAATCTTGCAGCCCATTCACAAAGGAGTCGGATAAACTTCATCTTCACCAAACGATTGCATAGAACGATAAACAGCAGATGCCAACAGTCCCATATCTCTAACGCCTGACAAACCGCCTGTTTTTTGTATTAGCTTTTCTTGCAAATATAAAATCTCAGTAACTGTTGTCTGAAATGCTTCAAGATTTTCTTCAATGAGCTTATCTGCTGTTCTCTCAATCATATCCTTTCTATATTGTTGAAAACTCTCGTACTCTGAAAAATCAACAACAGCATACTTCGGTTTATTATTTTTTAAAATCACAACAACGCCCTGTTCATCCACAAGACGTACTACCTTTGAAAAATTTTGATTGGCATCAGTCATAGGAATGAAAGCATAGGATAAATAAAACCTAAAATTAAATTCTCTATATCAATTCATACCATATTAAATTTCATGTTAAATTTGACTCCTATATTTCTGGAAAAATAAAAGCCCTGGAACCTCCAGCGCTTTATTCCTCATTTTTTGTTACAATCCCTATCGGTTTCTTTCATATTACTATAACGCAAGTCCCCTATTCATTCATACCTACTCGGACCTCCTTTAGGCTTGAACCAGTTTAAATTCAGGTTAAATTTGATGTAAACCGTAAAAAATAAAAGCAACACCCAAAACCACAAATACCATGCCACTGGGGGATATTTTTCCTGACAAGCCCACCAGGCCCAAGGATGTAACGGCAATCATGATCATAGGGCCCACAAAGGCCAAGGTGGCATTGATTTTTAACGCCGTTTCCACTGAATTGAATTTTAGCATGAGCAAGGCTGCTGAAAGTTCAATGGTTGAAGATAAAACCCGACACATGGCCATAAAAAAAACAATTTTTCCAAAAGAAAACAGCATTGCAAAACCTCCGTATCCCTACAATTTTCGATAACTTGTACCCATCCCCCAAATGGCAATTGGTTTAAATTCTCTGCTTCCTATCTTTTTTAAACCAGGGGACAAACATGCACGAAAATTTAATTTGTAAATCATATGCCAGATAAACCTTTTTTTTCCTCTTTTATTTGTATGCTTTTCAGAGGAGAGAAATGCATACCCAGGAATCAAGAGAGAAAGAATAACAAAGCATGTCTTTACAGGCAAAACAAATTTACGCTTCATCCAACAAATTCATCTTACCTTTAAAAGGCAGCACCAAGATCAAAGGCTGGCTTAAACAGCCTGAACCAACAGACAAGGAAGTGAACATATGGCAAGCAAAGCAAAACCCGGTGTAATTGCAGCAATCAGCAGCATTCCCCTGATTATGGTGCTGGGGAATTCCATGGTAATACCAGTGCTACCGGAAATCAAAAGCGCCTTTGGGCTTTCCGATTTCCAATTGAGTCTAATTATTACTTT
>CATZDY010000061.1 GCA_958417755.1 uncultured Peptococcaceae bacterium | reverse complement strand
ACAGTAAAATAATCCCAATATTTATTCATGACATAACCAGGAAGACCTGAACCGGAAGAAGTTTGCGACCCCGTAGTGCTTGTCCCACCTGAGGTACCAGTACCTGAAGTGTCTGTATCAGTAGTCCCTGTGGTAGAGGAATCCCTATCATAGGCTAAAAATACTACATTCCCAGCACTATTTAAAATCATTTTCACCTGATTGCCCACCTGGATAGCATCCAGACTGGTCATCTTTTTCCCATCTTTATAGATGGCATAAGAAGAGGCCAAGATATAGGTTGCGGATCCAGCAGAAGTCTTCACCACAATACTCTTATTGGTGGCATTGACTGCTGTTACTTGCCCTGCGACATATGTTCCCTCAGCTGGTGACATCTTCCCGCTCTTCAATAACCGTGACATGATAGAGGCCATTTCCGCCCGGGTTAATGATTTATTAGGGTCAAAGAGATTCCCCGGTAAACCGGTAATAATCCCTGCCTCTACCACCCCAGCCACCATATCCTTAGAAGCAGCCGGAATTTTATCCACATCAGTGAACTTTAAATTACTACCAGTTCCTTTTAGATTCAAAGCTTTTGCCAACCATACAGCTACTTCTACCCGGGGGGCTGCACCATTAAATTTGATATTTGGTATATCTGCTTTGTTGATTAAATTCTTATTGGCAGCCACTGTTACATCAGCGCGAAAACCATCCCATAAATCACTGGGAAACACAATGCCTGCTGTGGATACAGTTGCTGTTTCTTTGTTCCAACCAAGGCCTTTGTTGATCAATACCAATGCTTCCACCCGGCTCATGGATTGGCCAGGTTTAAATACGTTGCCCGGATATCCGTTGATGAGTCCGCAGGCTTTGCATTCCATAATGGGTTCTAAGGCCCAGTGTCCGGCTGTATCGGAAAAATCCGCCAAATGATTGGTATCTGCAAAGGCGCAAACCGGTAATATCAACAGAAATACCATGGCCAATAAAATTGTTTTAAATCGCATGATATCCTCCTTTTCCCTTACATTTTATTTTACAAACATAAAGCCCTTACATTTCCTAAGCTTTTACCTATCGCCCCCTTTGTTTGAAAAACTATTTTTTATATCTATAAAGACAAATCAATATACCAATGTTCTATTTATCATGCTCCACCCGCATGTTTTTTTATTTTCCCCTGTTAGGTGTTCTGCTCTATAACTCCTGCTATGTAGCCGACCATACACGATTTTACCCTTTTGCATTCCTTCAATTGTCTCCCTTTGCCCTTCTTGCATTTTTCCTAACCTTATAATTACACAATTATACCATGTTTTTTATAGACCTATGATTTAAAAAGGCCAATCTTCCCTACAAGACGATAAAGTTACATTTTTGTTACAAATCAAGTGATACTATTTTTATCTTTATTTTTCATACCCAAAAAACCTTTGTGATGTTATTTTTGGAGTTAAACAGCAGTTCCAGTCCCTTCAATCGCGTTTCCTATTATCCCTTTTAGACGCATAAAAAAAGGTCGGGGTTCCAAGAATCCCGACACATGACAATATTTTCATTTTTTACTTTTTATTTTACAATTTTCTTTTCCCCCAAGGTTTTATCGCAGAGATAAATACCACAAAAACTAGCAAAACAAGTTGCAAGGTTCCAAAGTAATTACTCATTTCCCTATACCAGAGGTACACATGGTTTTGCAAAGCCATACCCCGTTCAATATGGGCGATGGCGTTTGCACCATTGGTCCATTGCCCTAAAAAGAAAGTCCCAAACAAGATCTGCGCAATGGTGAGAATCCATTTCACAATAATCCATGGAAAGCGAAAAAACCCCCACTCCGTTAGCCAACAAATCACCATACCAGATAAAAGTGTCCCCAAAGCAGCAGGGATAATAATACAATCATCAATGAGCTTTATGGCTTCATTCACAGCAGCCAGCTCATCTCCATTGGGTACATGCCCCTTTACAAATCCCAGTATTAAAATGGAAAGGGCAGCACCTACCCAAGCAGAAGAAAAGAAAATATGTACGCCTTTTAGGTATTTTTTGGTTTTTACACCCATTTTTTTCATAAGCAAGACCTTTCCTCACAAACAAATCTGGAACAAGCAAAACATTTTAACTCGACTGCACAACATCCATCACAACCACAGGATCTCCTATCTGTACAGGTCCTCCCAGCAGGATCCGTATAAATATCCCCTCCCGAGGCATTACACAATCCCCTGCTTGCCGATAAATTTCGCAATGCTGGTGACACTCTTTGCCAATCTGGGTTACTTCCCCCACTGCTTGTTTACCCAACTGAAGTCGAGTTCCCAAGGGCAATGCCACTAAATTTAATCCTTTGGTGGTAATATTTTCAGCAAAATCCCCTGGTTGAACTTCCAATCCTTTTTGCTGCATGGTTTCAATACTTTCCAAAGCCAGCAAACTCACTTGCCGGTGCCAATCCCCTGCATGGGCGTCCCCTTGTAAGCCATGCTCTGCAACCAACATACCTGAACCTACATTGGTTTTACGTATCCCTCGTTTAGAACTGGTGCAAACAGCTACTATTTCTCCCATATGGTTTCCCCCTCCCGATAAAACTCTCCGCTTTTTCCTCCGCTCTTCTTTAGCAAACGTATTCCTTGGATACACATGCTTCTATCCACTGCTTTGCACATATCGTAAATCGTCAAAGCTGCCACAGATACTGCGGTAAGAGCTTCCATTTCTATCCCTGTTCGGTCTGTGGTACGCACAGCTGCTTCTATGGCAATCATATCAGGAGGCATAACCCGAAAATCCACTGTCACTCCGGTAATGGCAATGGGGTGGGTCATGGGAATTAATCTGCTGGTCTCTTTGGCAGCCATAATCCCTGCCACCCGGGCTACCCCTTGCACATCTCCTTTTCCTACCTGCCCCTTGGCAATCAACTCCAATGTCTCAGGCAACATCACAACCTCTCCCCGGGCGATGGCTTCCCGTAAAGTAGGCTCTTTTGCTGTTACATCCACCATCCGGGCTTTACCTTGTTGATCAAAATGCGTTAATACCTTTTCCCCAGTCAATTCCTCATCCTCCAATTTGGGACATCATTCTATCCCCCTGTCCCCAAGCTGTATCCAAACAATGGCCAGTGGGCTTTTCTTGTATCCCTTGACAAATTAAATCCCTTAATTCCTGATCTGTAGCGTGATTTCGCAAGGGGGTTTTTAAGTCAATCTCCCTTTCATTATACAAACAAGTGCGCAATTTTCCCTCTGCAGTCAAGCGCAGGCGATTGCATTGGCTACAAAAATGATTGCTTATGGGACTGATAAAGCCGATATTCCCCTGGCTTCCTGCTATTCGATAATAATAAGCCGGACCTCCCCCAGTAAAATTTTCGACCTTTTGTAATTTTCCCATTGTATCCTCAATGCGTTTTTTGATTTCAGCCACAGACATATACTGTTCCAAAGCCCAGGAAGCGGATACCCCGATGGGCATGAGTTCAATAAAACGTACATGCACAGGAAAGCGCAATCCCAATTGGACAAAATCCATGATTTCATCGTCATTGAATCCCCGCATCATCACCACATTCAATTTGACGGGATGAAAGCCCTGGGACAAGGCAATCTTAATCCCCTGCCATACATCTTGTAAGGATCCCAATCTGGTAATGGCTTGATATCTTGCTGGCTTTAAAGTATCCACACTGATATTGACCCTTTGTAATCCTGCTTGTTGCAAAGAAAGGGCCAGCTTGGGCAATAAAATTCCATTGGTGGTCAAAGCCACTTCCTCAATGCCCTCCATGGCAGTAAGATTATGCACCAAATCTGTTATGCCTTTACGCACCAATGGTTCCCCACCTGTAAGCCGGATCCGTCTGATGCCCAAATCCGTGGCTATGGATACCAAATGTTCAATTTCTTCATTGCGCAATATTTTTTCATGAGGAATGGAAACCACTCCTTCAGGAGGCATACAATACACACAGCGTAAATTACAACGATCTGTCACTGATATACGAAGATAATCAATTTCCCTTTGACATGCATCCCTCATCCGTCACGCCTCCATTAATTCTTGCCCCACAAATACTCACCCACCATTTTGCTAACATACGCCGCAATCCTTGCTCAAAAGTTTTGTAACAAAAATATAAAATACAAAAACAAGCAACGATTTTATTGATATTTTTGTATGGACTGAAAAACTTTTATATAGGCAAACATTTAAAAACCATCTAGGCCTGAAATCTTGGATCAGATAATAGGGTCTGATACACTGCTAAATATATTTTTTGCAAAGGCAATCCAAAATTATCCGCCAATGCTCTACAATCTTCATATTCCGGCGTCCAATGGAAAAATTCTCCCATTTCTTTACCCGCTACTTTGATTCGTACAGGACCATATATCGTCTCTACAGTTATCATAAACCGAGGCAAAAAGATTCTTTTTTCTTCCCTTACCCTTAAGCCCAAGGTGGTTGTTTCCTCAAATAGGATACGAGCTGCTCCTTGCACCTGGGATTCCCGGCAAAGCACAGTGAGTAAATGTCCTGGCCGATTTTTTTTCATATGCAAAGAAGTCATATAAACATCCAAGACTCCGAAATCAAATAGTCGTTTCATCACATGGCCATAATATTGGGGGTTCATATCATCAATGCTGGTTTCAAGCACTTGTATGGTTTCATAGTGCTTTATCTCTTCCTCTGATTTTCCCCACAAAACCCGTAAATCACCACAAAATCCTTCTTTTGTATATTGCGTACCATATCCCACTGCTTTTATGTTCATCATGGGGGACAAAGCAAAACCTTTGGCCAAGGCTAGGATCATCGCCATTCCAGAAAATGTGACTAAATTCCCCGTTTGATTCACAGTGCGCACAGGAATATTATGCAGCATACCCATGGTGGCTGGAGTGGGAACAGGGAGCATTTGCTCCCCCATTGAAACCATGCCATATCCCAATGGAATGGCGGAACAATACAACTGGTCCACAGGTAAAACATGTAAAACCTCCAAAGCACCTAACAAACAGGCCAAGGAAGAAAGAAAAAATTGTTCCACAAATTTCCCTTCATCCCTAGGCAAATCGTATATCTTATTTTCTGTTTCCTTCATCATTTTTACAATATGCAAACCTTTGTGGATGGTTGTTTGGGATAAACCGCTAGCCATGACATAATGGTTTGCTTCGTTTATATCATGCACCAAATGTCCTGTATCAGTACACTTAAAAATCCCTGATTTTGGTGTTCCCATCCGGGAATCTGAGACAAAAGCCAAGGAACAGCCCCATGGGATAAAGCTGTCCAAGTCCCTTACTAATTGTTCCTCTTGAAACCCCAAAACAGTCCCCAGGTTCACCAAAGCAGCCCAAAGGCTATATTCATTCATCCCTCCATAACAATCCAGGTATAAAGTTCTCATAGCCTTACTCCTTTACCTTTCAGTTGTTGTTAACAATGTACATTTTTACCTGCTAATTTATAAAAAACCCAATAGAGAATTTATTTGCTTATTTCAAATCAACTGTTTTATTTGCAACTGTAGAGATATATAGACAAGGCATGAAATGATAGTTTTATAATTTACCATAAGATTAGCTATATTATTAAGGTTCGTTATTCTCGACAAATACCCTATTTTTATGGCAAACAAATTTTACTACTTGCTATTGCCAAGAAAACCATGCTATACTTTGTCGCAGAAAACTTCTCCAACAATAGTCAAGAAGACTATATCATTATAACCAGAACGGTTATGATTCAAATCAAACAAATTCCTAAAAAAGCTTAACATAAAAATGCTGTCAAGAAGGGAGCATCCTTTTTTGAAATGCATTTTTATTTTTTATGCTGTTCATCTATCGATAGGAGTATTACAGCACAAACAAGTGAATGATTCCCTAAATAAAAAATCTAAGTATAAAACAAAAGGAGTATTGTGATGAAAATAAATATGAAACAATGGTTTCAAGATACAACAGCACAACAGCATAAAAAACCAATACCAATTTTATCCTTTCCCTGTGTCACTTTGCTAGGGCATACGATAAAGGAGCTTGTATCATCCAGTGAATTGCAAGCCAAGGGCATGGAGCTCATTGCCAACAAATATGCTACTGGGGCATCTGTTAGCATGATGGAATTATCTGTGGAAGCCCAAGCTTTTGGAGCAGAGGTTCAGTTTTATGATGACAATATTCCCACAGTACTGGATAGACTTATCAAAAATGAAAAAGACCTTGATACATTAACAATACCAGCTATAGGCGCAGGACGAACGGGTATTTTTGTAGAAGCAATGGAAAAGGCTTCTGCGCGTATTGAAGACAGGCCTGTTTTTGCCGGTGTCATTGGACCTTTTTCCTTGGCCTCAAGGCTAATGGGAGTCCCAGAATCTTTGTCCTTATGCACCACCCACCCCACAATGGTCCATCAATGTTTAGAAAAGGCCACTACATTTCTTACCCAATATTGTAAAGCGTTTAAAGACGTTGGGGCCAATGGCGTTATCATCGCTGAACCTGTTGCTGGCATACTCTCAGCAAATTTGAACCATACATTTTCCGTAACCTATGCGCAACGTATTGTTCAGGCTGTCCAAGATGATCATTTTGCTGTTATTTATCATAATTGTGGCAACAACACCTTGGCAATGGCAAATGATTTATTAGAAATCCATGCCATGGGATACCATTTCGGCAATGCCATTGCACTAAAAGACATGTTGGATACAATGCCTACCACTATACCAGTCTTAGGGAACCTAGATCCCCTTCAATTTCGTGATGGAACCCCCAATTCTTTGGGCAAACTCACAATAGAACTGTTAGAACAATGCGCCCAATATCCCAATTTTATCATTTCATCAGGGTGTGATTTGCCTTATCTGACCTCTTGGGAAAATATCGATTCTTTTTTTAAAGCAGTCAAAGAATTTCAAACCAAAATTTGATTCCCAAGAAAATTACTATCTAAAACCATTAAAGCCAATACCATGAAATAGTCATGTCCGTTTTTTATTCTAAACGGACATGACTGCAAATAAAAACAGAGATAGAACATGGAGGGCAATGGATAAATCACTGAATATTTTTTGCTTCAAAATCAAAACAAAAGTATAATAATAAAAGTGGTAAAAATGTAAAACTTCTTTCATATTAAAAATTTTTTCTGTTTATAATCAGATACTTATCAAAGGAGCAATTTATCCTATATGTCTAACCATATTCTCTATCAATTACTGGAAGATTTCAAAAAAGACCACATCAATATCCATGATGCAGTAGAACAATTACAACGTATGCCCTACGAAGATTTAGGCTTTGCTTTAGTGGATCATCATCGGGCAATACGGAAGGGATTTCCAGAAGTTATTTTTTGCCAAGGAAAAACCCCTGAACAGGTGGCAAAAATTTTTCATGCTTTGTACCAACATAACAAAACCATCCTGGGAACCCGGGCTTCTACAGAAATATTCCATGCTGTAAGCAAAATATATCCAGAAGCAGTGTACAATGAGGTAGCCCGCACCATTGTCATCCAAAAAGAAAAATCCCCACAAATCAAGGGCAATGTATTGATTATCAGTGCAGGCACTGCGGATTTGCCTGTGGCTGAAGAAGCTGCTATCACAGCAGAAGCAATGGGCAATCATATCAAAAAAATGTATGATGTAGGCGTAGCAGGTATTCATCGCCTGTTGGACAAGCTTGTTATGTTGCAATGGGCCCATGTAATCATTGTCATCGCAGGGATGGAAGGCGCTTTGGCCAGTGTTGTTGGCGGCTTAACAGACCGGCCGGTGATTGCAGTCCCTTCCAGTATAGGCTATGGAGTCAATTTTCAGGGACTTTCCGCCTTATTAGGCATGCTCACCAGTTGTGCTTCTGGTATCAGTGTGGTCAACATTGATAACGGTTTTGGAGCTGCTGCCATGGCCACGGCTATTACTAGATTACTGCCTGCCAATACATAAACAATGTTAGAAAACCATAGAATCAATCGTGTGAAAGGATCGCTATGATGAAAATCGCTTATTTTGATTGTTTTTCCGGTATCAGTGGCGATATGTGCCTTGGTGCATTGGTGTCTGCTGGGGTTGATTTTGACCTCTTAAGCCAGACCCTAAACCGCCTGCCCATCACAGGGTATCAAATCCGTCAAGAAAAAATAAAAGTACAAGGCATTGCTGCTACGAACATCCACGTGGATCTATTAGAAGAAAAACAACCGTCCCGGAATTTAAAAGACTTGATGGATATCATCCAGCATAGTGAATTGCCTTTAGAAGTAAAGGAAAAAAGTGAAGCTGTTTTTCAGCACCTGGCAAGGGCAGAAGCCCAGGTGCATGGGACAACTGTGGAAAAGATTCACTTTCATGAAGTGGGAGCAATTGATGCCATTGTGGATATCATTGGAACCATTGCAGGGTTACATTTTCTACATATTGACGCCCTTTATGCTTCCCCACTGCCCATGAGCAACGGTTTTATTCACTGTCAGCACGGGATTCTTCCATCCCCTGCCCCAGCAACCCTGGAGTTATTGCGTCATGCACCTATCTACGGAACCAATATACAGCAAGAAATGGTTACCCCCACTGGGGCAGCGATTCTCACTGCCTTGACCCCCAATTTTACCCCCTTTCCTGCCATGTACCTTGAAAACATTGGATATGGGGCAGGAAAAACAAAACTCCCTCATCCCAATTTGTTGCGTATTCTGGTGGGAGAATCTCTGTCCATAGCCCATCACAAGGACACATCATGCTCACAGTCTCCAAAATCAAGTGAAAACCATCAATAAATTTTCATCCAAAGCAAACTTTAATCATTTATTGCTAACCATTTCTTTTAAAAGTGCAAAGAAATGGTTATATCATTTTTATGCATTCCATTGCAAACAAAACAATATAAAACATAAAAGAAAAATATTTTTCTTTTATGTTTTAGCAGGAAACTTATATTTTTTATCGAAATTTTGCATTACAAAAAATAAAACACAATAAAACGTATTACAACAAAACAAACAAGTTCTTTTTAAAGGAGGTGGTTCCTATCATTGTTATCCAATCTTCTTTACATAACTGATTTCTTTTGCTATCCATATTTTACGTACAAAGGAGTAGAATCATGAAAAAATTAGTTTTGTATTGCAGCGCCCTAGTCCTGATTCTGACATCTCTTTTGGGCTGTTCTTCAAAATCCGTAGAACTCAATATATCCGCTGCTGCTAGTTTACAAGATGCTGCCAAAGAATTACAAACCTTATACAATCAAGAACATCCTGATGTAAAGATTCTTTATAACTTTGGTGCTTCTGGCACCCTTCAACATCAGATTGAAGAAGGCGCACCAACGGACTTATTTATTTCTGCAGGCAAAAAACAGATGGATGCCCTGGAAGAACAAAACATGCTCTTGGAGAATTCCCGGGTAAATTTATTAACCAATGAACTTGTCCTCATTACTGGCAAGGACAGCCAGTTGACAGGTTTTGAAGGACTTACAGAAGACACAATCCAAAAAATAAGTATCGGTGTTCCAGAAACAGTACCAGCAGGGAATTATGCTAAAGAATCGCTTACCAATTTAGGTCTTTGGGATACCTTACAACCCAAACTGGTTTTAGCCAAAGATGTCCGCCAAGTTCTCACCTATGTGGAAACTGGCAATGTGGAAGCTGGCCTTGTGTATCGATCTGACGCGGCAACCAGTAAGGCAGTCAAAATTGTAACAACTGCACCTGAAGATTCCCATGCCCCCATTGTCTATCCCATGGCAGTGATAAAACAAAGCGCCCATAGCCAAGAAGCCCAGGAATTCGCAGCCTTTTTACAAAGCGATAAAGCTGCTGAGATTTTTGAAAAATATGGCTTCACCGCTGTGAAACAACCATAGAACCATGTACTTTCATTTAGAAGATTGGTTTCCCATTTTCTTTTCTCTACGCATTGCTTTTATTTCTTTGCTAATGGTTACTTGCATCGGTTTGCCTGTGGCTAGGCTTTTGGCCCGGATAGAATTTCCAGGCAAAGAAATATTAGAAGCAGCCATTACCTTGCCTTTGGTATTGCCCCCTTCTGTGATTGGTTATGGCTTGCTTATTCTGATAGGAAAAAACGGAATCATTGGCAAATTCCTTATGGAAATGGGCATTACCCTTGTGTTTACCTGGTGGGCCGCCATTTTGGCTTCCACAGTGGTGGCCTTTCCCCTGATGTACCAAAGTGCCAAAGCTGCTTTTAAAAGCGTAGATCCTAGCTTTGAAAAAGTAGCGAGAACCTTAGGGGCCAATGAGTGTAGAGTATTTTTCACTGTTACGCTGCCCTTGGCTTGGCCTGGTATTTTGGCAGGGGTTGTCCTATCCTTTGCCAGAGCCTTGGGAGAGTTTGGTGCCACCCTTATGGTGGCAGGGAATATACCAGGTAAAACACAAACCATCCCTTTAGCCATTTATTTTGCAGTGGATTCTGGCGATGATGTAACGGCCAGAACCTTGGTGGCCATTATTACGGTTTTCAGTTTCTTAGTCATTTACGCTGTGAACAGATGGGCAAAAAAACAAAATCATATGCGGTGATTGTATGTTGGATGTTACACTGAAAAAAAAATTATGGCATTTTTCCCTTACCATTAAAATACATATTGAAAGTGAAATTTTAGTGCTCTGGGGACCTTCAGGAGCTGGCAAAAGCACTGTTTTGCATTGTCTTGCGGGCTTAACCAAGCCAGATGAAGGTTGTATTGTGCTCAATGGTACCACTTTGTATGCAAGTCAGCAGAAAATCAATGTCCCAACCCGGCATAGAAACATTGGCTATCTTTTTCAAGATTATGCCCTTTTCCCCCATCTCACGGTGCGCAACAATGTTCTTTACAGTCTAAAAACCAAGAAAAAGGCCAGCTCCCATACCACCATTGATCCCTTGGAAATATTAGAATCCTTTGGCGTTCTTCATTTGCTGGATCGTTATCCTGGCCAGTTATCCGGGGGAGAAAGGCAGCGGGTAGCTTTGGCCAGGGCACTGGCAGCCCAGCCCCAATTGTTATTATTGGACGAGCCCTTTAGTGCCTTGGATAAGGATACCAAAACAAAATTGCGCCAGGAAATTAAAAACCTCCATCAACAATGGAAAATACCCTTCATCTTGGTCACCCATGACGAAGCAGATGCTTCCATGTTAGGGGACAGCATCATTACATTGCAACAGGGGCAGTCAATTTCACAGGATAAAGCAGTATTTCATCCTAAAAAATAATCCGTAGACAAGTTTTTACTTGTTACGGATTTATTTTTTAGCAAACATGTATGGCTTGCTGCGAAATTTAAAAATCGCAGCTTATTTCAAGCTTTCGCAATACAAACTTCTTTTCCCGGCTTGTCAAGCTATCTTTTATGAAAGCAAAAAATACAAAAGCACAATTACCCCTAAAACAATGCGGTAATAACCAAAGATTTTAAAATCATTCTTCTGCACATAACCCACCAAAAACTTGATGGCTAAAATGGATACCACAAAGGCAACAAACATACCAATCAAAAGGGCTAGAATCTCTTCCCCTGTAAATGAAAAGCCAAAGGTTACAATTTTAAGCAAACTGGCCCCAAACATCACGGGAATAGCCAAAAAGAAGGAAAATTCCGCCGCAATCCCCCGGGAACAACCGATTAACATGGCGCCCAAAATCGTGGCCCCAGAACGAGAAGTACCAGGAATTAAAGACAACACTTGAAATACACCCACCAATAGGGCTTCCCGATATCCAAATTGCTGAAAGTTATTAACAACAGGTGTTCTTCTTTTGTTCCAATTCTCCATAACAATGAATAAAATCCCATACACAATCAAAGTAACAGCAACTGTTTGATAATTATAAAATAAGGCATTTAACGTTTTATCCAAAGGCAAGCCGATAATTGCTGCTGGCAAAACAGCCACCAAAACTTTACCCCACAAAGAAAAGGCATCTTTATTCACATATGTCCCATTTTTTTGTTTGGAAAAAGGAAATAATTTATGCCAATATAAAACAATGACTGCAAGAATGGCGCCTAGCTGAATGACCACCAAAAACATATCCATAAATGCCTTGGATACATGTAAGCGAATCAACTCATCAGCTAAAATCATATGCCCTGTGCTGCTAATGGGTAGCCATTCGGTAATCCCTTCAATGATACCTAAAATGACTACTTTTAAAATCTCTATGATTTCCATATATCATTTTCTCCTATTCCAAGGTATTCCTTTAAAATTGCAAGCTCATCTTTATGTAATATCAGTCAAATAAAAACAATTCCAACCTATTCAAAAATAAGGCTTAAGTTTAGTCAGTTTGCCCATCATAAAACTTAAAAACAACTTGATGCACCATATATTCCCTCCTTTTCTATCAAAATTAACATCATTTGTTTTTATAGAATATCTAAGCTTCTTTATGACACAAAATAGACCCATCAGCACTTCAGTACATCACGGGCCTGGACCATTTTAACTTTAACAGCTTAGGATAAATCCAGTCAATGACTTTTGCTAAAAAAGATAAAAACATACAAAAAGCATACAATTTATATGGTACATTGAAAAAGCCTTTATTTTTCTTTTCGCAATGATTTTGTACCATTGCTCTTCATCATGGCTACATTTTGCACAAGACATATTTTCATCTGCTCATAACAGAACAAAAAGAAACAAAACATTTATAAATAAATATTGTTCTTTCCTTTCTATTGCTTTGCCAATCATGATAATTTCCTCTCCAAAAAGCAGGGATTGACCCAAGATAATCCAATTTGTTACCAAGGAAAATTACATCAAATGTCAGAAGGTGTTACAATGCGCAGCTGCATGTTAACCATGCCGGATGGAAAACGGATTTTCACACAAATATGGGATCAGCAACATGACAATACTGTGATATATGTACATGGAGGCCCAGGAACAGGATGTTATGAATTTCAATACCAAGCAGAACAACTTGCTTGTCATGTAAATGTTGTTTTATTTGATCAGCGAGGGGTTTTGCGTTCAGATCCCATTGGATTTGACAAGCATTTTGGCACTGCCTTGTTAATTGAAGATATGGAAGAAATCAGAAAACAGCTTTCTATCAGCCAGTGGATCCCCATGGGACATTCCTATGGTGGACAATTGGCTTTGTTATATGCCTTACAATATCCTCAAAGAACTGCCAAATTAATTTACATCTGTCCCTCCTTCAATCTATATATATCAATGAAATTTGTTTTCGAAAAAAGCATCACCCTTTTATCCCAAAAAGGGCAATTCCAAAAGGCCTTATTGCTGAAACAAACCATGACCCGTTGCACTACAGCCCAAGACTATGTAGAGCAATTAGCAGAAATCCCCAGGGAAATCAGGGAAGAAGTTTATTATAGTAAAGATTGGAAGGCAGAGATCAAAGCTTCCATTGCTAGTGTAAAGGCCACAGAAGAACAGTGGCGAAATGGACAAAAACAGCAAGCCCTTTTATTTCAAGAAGGATGCCTTTTTGAAGATTATATGCTCTACTTACCCAAAATCACTGTTCCTTCCCTGTTATTGGTTGGTGAATATGACCCCATATGTCCCCCAATACAGCAAAAAGCGTTTCTACAACATGCACCTGCTGGAATGCTTGCTACCATTCCCCAGGCAGGGCATGATGCTTATAATGACAATCCCGAACAATTTATAAAAGCAGTCACTCAATTTATTTAAAAAGACCTTTGGGAAAGCAAACATTCCCAACCATACCCCCCTTTCCTTTGCATTGCGAAAACCATTGTTTCATCGTAAAATAAATGAAAAACCAAAGGAGCTGACCATGACCGATATTTCTCCTTATAAAACCCGTCATATTATCCAATATATAGCCTCTAAAGATGAATCTGATTTAAATGCATCTTTTCAGCCCTTTGAAGCTTTTCTTGTTGAAGAGGTTCCTTTAACCATTTTTCTAAATGATCAAGAATTGGTTACTTTAATTTGCTCCCCCAACAATCAAAAAGAATTGGCTGTGGGATTTTTATTGAGTGAAGGAATGATTCAACATCACCGGGATATTCAAACCATCACATTGCGGCCAGAAGATGGATTGGTATGGATACAAACAATCACCACAATTCCCCAAACAGAAAACTTTTTGCGCCGCAATTTGACCAGTTGTTGCGGTAAAGGCAGAGCTTCTCTGTATTATGTAAACGATGCTTCTGATTTAGAGCCTGTCCAAGCAACAACCACCTTTTCAGCTGCCACCCTATTGTCTTTCATGGCCATGTTGAATCAAAGTTCTCAAACCTTTCAATGCACAGGGGGCGTGCATAGTGCAGGGCTTGGCAGGCAAAAAGAACTATTAATAACCTACGAAGATATTGGACGACACAATGCTGTGGATAAAATTCTGGGGTACATGTTGCTTCATCAGATACAAGCGGACTCCACTTGTTTATTGTTGACTGGCCGGATATCGTCAGAAATTTTAATCAAAGCAGCCCGGGCTGGTATCCCTATGCTGGTATCTCGTTCAGCGCCAACAGATTTGGCTGTATCCTTGGCCCAAGAATTACATATCACTTTGGTTGGTTTTGCCCGGGGCAATACATGCAATATTTATAGCCATCAAGAAAGAATTATGTTGTAAAGCATGGAGGTAAGAGATTGATTCCTTATGTATTTATTGCCGGATATGCCAATGCAGGAAAAACCACAGTTATTGAGAATCTTGTACGAGAATTGAAAAGCCGGGGGAAAAAAATTGCCACCATCAAACATGCTGCCCATGGCTATCAAATGGATCCAGAGGGCAAAGATTCTTACCGCACCTACCAAGCAGGGGCGGATCAAGTCATTGTAGCAGGCCCTTCTTCCTATACTATTCACAAACATTGTCCCAAGCCCCCCGACTTAACGGAACTTTTGGCTCATATACAACATGTGGACTTGATTTTAATCGAGGGGTTTAAAGCTGAAAAAGGCCCCAAAATTGAAGTTTATAGACAAAGGCACAGTGCCATCATCAACAAACCCCATGTCCCCTTGGAGGCAACCCCTTCAAGGTTGCCTCCAAAAAGTCAAGTCATTGCTTTGGTAACCGACGCCCCCCTCCAAAGCAACGAGCCCGATACCCATGTTCCGTTTTTTTATTTTCACCAAACAGCGGAATTGGCTGATTTTATAACAGCTATATTTCACTTATAAGTTTATTTTGTACAATTGCCAATACATTCCCATGATTTACAAAAAACGATTTGTATCCTGCTATTTGCAAATCATTGGGTATTCTAAATAAACTTGACTTATTGTTAGGACAGAATTAAAATGAAATCATATGTAAAGATACAATATCATATGGATTATGCCTGATGCCTATGGCTCAATATCAGGCAGTTGGGAAAGTAAGACCGGAAGAAATTTCTCCCGGTGGTTCATAAGAGTGTGGGGAGGCTATTGCTTAATTGTTCGCCAAACCACATCTGAGGTTGTTTATTGTCTCGGTTGATGGAGCCTCCGGCTTCAGTCGGTGGCTGTTTTTTATTGTTGGCAACCAATGTG
>CATZDY010000060.1 GCA_958417755.1 uncultured Peptococcaceae bacterium | reverse complement strand
TCTTAGGAGCCGGCTAAGATGGATAGGATAATTCAGCAGCTTTTTGATCAATGTCCACAAAACAGCCTTGTTGACCTCCCCTGCGGGGAGTTCCAAGGCCCCTTTTATATTCGTAAACCCTGTATGATTATGGGCCACAATACTGTTTTATGGGCGAAAAAAGGCCCTGTTTTGGTGGTAGAATCCCAGCAGGTTACTTTAAAAAATCTGCGTATTGAAACCATGAAACAAGCCCCCCATGAAATTTGTTTACAGGCCCCAACAACAATCAATATGGAAGATGTAGCAGTCAATGGCCCTGTGCAAGGAATTTTAGGGGAAGAGGGACAATGGCAACTTCCTAGAATGTTGGATTGTGGGTGTTTTCCAGCCCATCAAGAAGCTTCCTTTTATTTTGAGATGGAAGTACCGGTTTCTGTTACTTTGGTTTCCCGCATAGACGGACTTCGGATACATCCTGTTGCTTTAAGTCCAGGCAAACATAAGGTTTCTCTTCTATATGGAAGCTTTGCCTGAAAATATGTGTGTATGGAGAACTGTTGGTTATTTCCCGTTTGGTGCACAGGATTTATATTGCTGGAAAAACTGGAATGAAGGGGAATTTTGAAGAAAAAGGTCCTTTGTTTGCAGTACAGGATAGGCCTGTTGCCCATTCTTTGATGAGTTCAGAAAATAGTAAGTTGCCATTACCTTGCCAATCCGCAGGTTCAAGTTTGCCAGCAATGTTTACTACCCCATCCTTTAAACCTGATCCTGCAAGTCTATTGATAAAAGGACAAAAGTTAAAATTAGATGATTGTATGACAGGTAGAATTCAAATGACGTTGTTTTATGAAGCCAATGGAGCGGCAATGGAGGTTGATCCCTATGTTTTTGTGCTAGGTGAAGACGAAAAGATAACCCGGGAGAAGGATTTTGTCTTTTTTGGCAATCAAATAGCCCAAGGCGGTGCCATCAGATATTGGCCAGAAAATCAAAAAACTGTAGAAGTGGATGTGCATAAGCTGTCCTCTGCAGTGAAACGGGTTGTGGTAGTTTATGCGATTTATGGGGATAATCCGGAGGATGATTTTTCCAAAATACATTCTCTTATGATTACCATGCAATCAAGTAAGAATTCTCCTTTGTATTTTGCCCCAAGGGATCTAAAGAATGAAAAAGCAGTGGTGGCCTTTGAATTTTACCGCTATCAAGGACAGTGGAAGCTTAGTGCTGTTGGGGGAGGATATCAAGACGGATTAAAAGCACTCTGTAGGAGCTATGGTTTGGAGGTAATTTGAGGTGCAAGCAAATGAAATATAAGAGTATAGGCGAAGAATGTTTGGCTGCTGGTATACCATGGAATGGAGACTCTCCGGCAAAAATATTGCAATATGCTGTGGGTGCTCTATTGTATGCCCCAGCGAATCATCCCAAAATGGCATCATATTTATGTGAAAGGAAATATGCACACTTAAAATCTTTAGCCCTTTGCATGGAAGATGCCATTCCAGAACAGTCTGTGCCACAGGCAGAGGATATTTTCATCGAAACTTTAAAGAAAGTACATCAAGCGCTTTTTGCTGGAAAGCTTGATGCCAATGCATTGCCCCTTATTTTTGTACGGGTACGGGGCAGTGAGCAGATGCAGCGTTTATTTGACCGGGCTCGGGATTTTTTAACCATATTCAGTGGATTTATTTTGCCGAAATTTTCTCCGGAAAACTTTAAAGAATATGATAAAGTTTTGGATTATATGGATACAAGATGCAGTTCCCGCCGAATGTATGTGATGCCCATTATTGAGACTAGGTCTGCTATTAAGCTAGAAACAAGGACGCAAACCCTACTTTCCATTCAAAGGGCTGTGGCCCAGTGGGGTGATACAGTATTGAATATTCGTGTGGGTGGGAATGATTTTTGTAGCTTATATGGGGTTAGGAGAAATATAAAAAACACCATTTATGATATTGGTGTGGTTAGAGATGCCTTGATGGATATTTTAAATGTATTTGCCATGGATTATGTTGTTTCTGCTCCTGTTTGGGAATATTTTGGCTCAAATCATCTAGGGTGGCAGGAGGGATTTTTAGCAGAACTGGCCTTGGACCGATTGAATGGTTTTGTAGGAAAAACAGTGATTCATCCATCCCAGCTGCCATTTGTCCAACAAGGGCTTATGGTGGAATATGAGGATTATATGGATGCCCGGGAAATATTGGGGTGGAAGAACAAAAACCTGGCTGTAGGTGGGGGCGTGCATTCCCATCGCATGAATGAAGTAAAGGTACATAAGCAGTGGGCGGAAAAAACCATGATGCTTGCCCAGATTTACGGGGTCCGGAAAAAACGAAATAAAGTGGAGATACATGATGGAAGTCATTTATAATCAGTCAGGGTTTCATATTCATGAATTGGTTCGCTTTGCCCAAAGGGAAAATAATACAAAACGAAGCTACCTTTTTGTAAACCCCTTGCAGGCAAAGCATTTGCCTGCAAATCCGGTAACTACTTTGCAATTGTTTCAAAAACTCGGTTCTATTGCCCGGAACAGGTTTACAGAAAAACAGGTGGCTGTCATTGGTTTTGCTGAAACTGCCACTGCCATTGGCGCAACAGTGGCAAAATCTTTTGGTGGCCAAGCATTATTGCTGCAAACAACCCGGGAACATTTGCCCCAAGCCCGAAATCTTGTCCAATTTGAGGAAGAACACAGTCATGCAAAAGTACAAAAACTTTGTTTTGTGAATGATAACAGCATGTTAGCTGCAATGCAACGGGTTATCTTTGTTGAGGATGAAATTACCACAGGCAAAACCATTTTAAATTTTATTTCTGCTTTGCGGGAAAAAGGATATTTTCCCCCTGCTGTTCGTTTTGCTGCCGTATCTTTGGTTAACAGTATGTTGCCAGAACATGAAAATAGGTTTGCGGAACAAGGCGTTGCGTGGGATTGTCTGGTAAAGGTAAAAACAGATTCTGAAAAATTGCTTTTTTCATCAAAATTATCCTTTGATGAAGGAGAAGACAGCAACAATCAAGATACCTGTTTTGTGTTTGCTGTGGCAGGAAAACAAAATCCTCGCACAGGGATTTTAGTGGAAGAATATCAAAAAGCTTGTGCTACTTTTGTCCACAAGGCCCGGGAAGGATTGCATGAATTGCTACCCAAAAGGGGTAAAATTCTTGTGCTTGGGACAGAAGAGTTTATGTATCCCCCACTTCTCTTGGCCCAGCTCCTGGCAAAGGAGAATTCCAATTGTAAGGTTTTGATGCATGCAACCACCCGCAGCCCGATTTTACCCAGTCTTGAAACCCAATATCCCATAAAACGCAGAAATCGTTTAAGCAGCTTTTATGAAGAACAAAGGGATACTTTTGTTTATAATTTGGAGCCATATGATTTAGCAGTGGTGATGAGTGATGCCCCCAAAGGGAATCAAGGGTTAAAGGATTTGGTCCGGGCATTGCACAAAAATGGAACAGACCGAATTGCGGCAATTTACTGGGTATAATGCTTAGAATGGACGGTGAGTGGGATAAGAACCTCATACAGCTCTGGGGATGTAACTGTCTTATTAAAAGATATTACAGGTATGCTTCAACCATTGGGTACTGTGGAAAGGGAAAAGCGCATTCAAGCAGGGATTCACTATTCTGAAATGCTGCCTTTTGAGTATAAACCTACAAAAGCATATGTTAAACTGTATCAACAATCCCTTAGGGCTCATGGAAGAATGGTTGCCTCAGCTGTAGCCAGTGTGGCAGAAGCGATTTTTCAGCAAAAAAGAGAGCACACGGTTCTGGTATCCTTGGCCCGGGCAGGTATACCTGTGGGGATTTTAATCAAACGTTATTTTTTCCTTCAATATGGTCTTACAATACCCCATTATGCTGTTTCCATCATCCGTGGTCGAGGAATTGATCACAATGCCATGCATTATCTCTTGGATAAATATAGGGCGGATAGAATACAATTTGTGGATGGTTGGATTGGCAAAGGGGCCATTTATCGTGAGCTTGCCAAGGAAATGGAAAACTATCCAGGGGTAAGCCCAATTCTTGCCGTTCTAGCGGATCCGGCTGGTATAACGCCTTTGTGTGGAACTAGAGAAGATTTTTTGATTCCCAGTTCTTGCCTGAATGCAACAGTTTCAGGACTCATAAGTAGAACCGTTTATAACCAACAGATCATAGGCAAGCATGATTTTCACGGTGCAGTATATTATGAGGATTTGCAGGATGAAGATGTATCCTATGCATTTATCCAAACCATAGAAAAAGAAATGCCTTTTGTGCAACCATTCCCAGTGCCTCCTATTGGTCAAAATGGTTTGGAAGAAACATATGATATTGCCAAAGCCTATGGTGTTTCGGATATCCATCTTATCAAACCAGGAATTGGAGAAACAACACGGGTATTGTTACGCCGTGTACCTTGGAAGGTCCTGGTTCGGGATCCATTGGATACTTCTATGATAGGGCATATTTTACGTCTTTGCGAAGAAAAAAATGTTCCCATTGAACAATATCCTTTGCGTTGTTATCAGGCCTGTGGGTTAATTAAAAATTTGTCCGCAGATGTTTGAATGAATGGTGGTATAGCAAATAAAGTAGGGGGAAACTGGATGACAATTTTTGCTTCTGACCTGGATAATACGCTGATTTTTTCTTATAAAAAAAAGTTTCAACATGGTATTTGTGTAGAGCAAAAGGATGGAAAAGCCTTGTCTTACATGACCCCCCGGGCATACCAGCAATTGCAAGATATTGAGAAACAAATGTTTTTTCTTCCTGTTACCACCCGTTCTGAAGAGCAGTATAGACGGATACGTTTGCTGGAAGCAGGCGATCCTTCCTATGCTTTGGTCAGCAACGGAGGAACCCTGCTGGTCAATGGAAAGGTTGATGCCCTATGGCGTCAGCAAACATTAGCACAGATAGAGAATTGTAGAGAGGATTTGGAAAGGGCTTTGGAAGTTTTGCAACAAGATCCTTTTGTTACCACCCCAGGGCGTTTGGTGGATGAGGTTTTTGTTTTTGCTAAAACAAGTCATTTTGCAAGAACAGCGGCGTCTTTGACCTCTACCTTGAATTTACAGCGAGTTAAAATTGAGCGTCACGGGGAGAAATTATATGTATTACCCTTGGTATTGTCAAAGGGAAATGCTTTACAACGGTTTTGTAAGAGATTGCAGAGAGAAGTTGTGGTGGCAGCGGGAGATAGTATCTTTGATTTATCCATGCTTCTTGTGGCTGATGTTGCCATTGCGCCAGCAGGCTCGATGGTGGCGGCAGGACTGGCCCAAAAAGCCCAAGTCTTTCTTCCCCAGGGTGATGAGGTGACCTTTGGGGAAATGGTTTTAGAATACGTGCAAAATGTATTTATAAAATAACAAAAACCATCTCAAATGTTTCAAAAATGTTTTTGCAATTTATAAACATTGTAAAAAGCATTCGCTGCAAGGTATAGAAATAGCAATAATAATATAAATGCCATTGCCCCAAAAGAAATAATGGAAATAAATATATTAATATTTCAAAAGTTGGGTAAAAGGCAGACCCGCAAGTCTGCCTTTATAATAACAATAAAAAATAAAACCTAATGAATTTTTTGATTCAAATAGATATTAAAAACATTTTTTGCTGTTCATATATTCTTGAATATCCATTAAAGTTTCTCCAAACCGTTGGAAATGTACCACTTCCCTTTCCCTCAACCAGCGTAATACATTGTTTACCTCTACATCATCAGACAATTTCAATAAATTTTCATAGACAGCCCGGGCTTTTTGTTCAGCAGCCATATTTTCATATAAATCCGCTACAGGATCCCCGGTGGCTGAAACATAAGCCGCAACCCAGGGAACCCCGGCGGCATTGGTCCAATATAAATCTTTGCCATGATCCGCATAATGGGACCCCCAACCAGCTTCCTTGAATTGTTCCGGGCTTGCCCCGTCAGTGAGCTTAAACACCAAAGAGGCCACCATTTCCATATGGGCTAATTCTTCTGTCCCTATATCTGTGAGAATGCCTTTTGCTTTGGCTGTGGGCATGGTATAGCGTTGATTCAAATAGCGCAGAGATGCGGAGAGCTCCCCTTCAGGGCCGCCATATTGGGTTATAATATACGAAGCCAATCTTGGATTGGGTCCACAAACCTTAACCGGAAATTCTAATTTCTTTTCATATATCCACATAATCATATTCCTTTCTTGGTTAGTATTTCATTTCCCATGGCCAGGGAGATTCGATCCATTGCCAGTAGGATTCATGATTGGGTGAATGGCCGAAATTGCATAAAGGTCCATAGGTTTTTTCATAGGCTTCTTTATGTTCCACTAAATCTTGATGGATTTCATTGAATTGACGTAAAACCTGTTGGCAATCAGGATGAATATCCAACAATAAGTTGAGTTCCACCCCGGCAAATTCCAGCTGCATAATTTCTTTTAGCAGTTGGGTTTGATTCATTTTGCTGATGTTCACAGTATTCGCCTCCTAATTCGCTACTTGCATTTATATGGTTTATCTAACGCAGGAAAGAGAGTGCCAGCCTCTAATGCTTTGGCCAAATCGTATTGCGGACTATCGCAGGGCTGAATGGGGATATATGCTTGGGCCAGTGGCATTCCATTCCAGGGAGCAAAGGGATTTTGAGCAGGTGGACAAGGATTTGTTGGCTTGTTCGGACATCCAGGAAAATAACCGGGTTTGTATTTAAATCGAGCTGGTGTGGGATGATGGTTGATTGATTTATGAAATTGAGTTTCCTTAGACAAGGGGCATACCTCCATCATTAAATTAATTTCTTTCTGTTAAAATATGATATGAATGCCAAAAGTGTTACGATTTGGATTCTATGCCCAAACCTTAAAGATTAAATGAATAGGTATAGAAATGAAAAATTGGCATATTGCATAGGAATGCAGGGAGGAATTTTTTTATAAAATATCGTATAAAAATAAATAAAGGGCAATGAAAGGTGTTATAGGGGTTATCTAGAAGTAAAAGTATGCTAGCATGTTTTTCAAGAGGTTTCATTGCTGAGGAGGAATGACTGTGTATACCTTTCGAACTGTTTCTGTCAAGCCTAAATTACCAGAACAAATTGGTCGCTTGAAAGAGCTTGCTTATAATTTTTGGTTTAGTTGGAATGCTCCCTGTCGGGCTTTGTTTAGAACAATCAATGATGCTTTATGGGATGAGGTAAATCATAATCCAGTCAAATTTTTGATGCAAGTGAATGAAGAGGATTTGGAAAAGGCTGTGGCAGATGATGCCTATATGAAGCACTATCATAAAGTACTAAAAGCTTTTGATCGATATATGGGTAGAGAAACTTGGTTTGATAAAAAACATCCTTCTTGTCTTGAAGCCCCGGTGGCATACTTTTCCGCTGAGTTTGGTTTGCATGAATCCCATCCCATTTATTCTGGTGGGCTGGGTTTGCTGGCAGGGGACCATCTAAAGTCTGCCAGTGATTTGGGCGTGCCTTTGGTGGGGGTGGGGCTACTATATAGATTGGGATATTTTACCCAGGTCATTCATCAAGATGGCAGCCAGGAAGCCCTCTATGTGTTACAGGATTTTTCTGAACGTGCGGTCATGCCCGTAATAACGGACGGGGAAGAATCCTTTGTCACCATCCCCATGAATGGTCGAGAAGTATATGTTAAGATATGGAAATGCCTGGTGGGGCGGGTTACTTTGTTTTTGTTGGATACCAATGTACCCCAAAATAATGTTCAGGATCGTAAAATTACGGATCAATTGTATGGAGGAGATAGGGAAACTCGTATTTCCCAAGAAATGGTCTTGGGTATTGGAGGCGTAAAAGCGCTGCGGAAAGTGGGTATACATCCCATAGCTTGGCACATCAATGAAGGGCATGCTGCTTTTTTGCTGTTAGAAAGAATACGGGAGTTGGTTCAATCCGGATTATCCTTTGACAAAGCAAAGGAGATTGTGAGTGCCAATACTCTATTTACAACCCATACCCCAGTGCCAGCTGGTCATGATTTATTTAATTCTTGGTTAATTGAAAATTATTTAGGTAATTATTGTACAGAATTGGGAGTGGATAAAAACAAACTATTGGAATTGGGTTGGGATGAAAGCCGCAAGGAATTTAATATGACTTTATTGGCTTTAAAGCAGAGTGATTTTTGCAATGGAGTTAGCAAGCTGCATGGGGAAGTATCACAGCGCATGTTCAGCTATTTATATCCCGGGGTGCCGGTGGAGGAAGTACCCATTGATTATATTACCAATGGTGTGCATACCAGTACATGGCTGGCGCAAGAAATGAAACAATTGTATCAGATTTATTTAGGGGAAGATTGGCATGAAAGCATTACGGATTCTAATATTTGGAGTAATGTATATGATATACCGGATCATTTGTTATGGGTCATGCATCAATCCCTGAAGGAAAAATTAATTGCTTTTGTACGGGAAAATATCAAAAACCAGCGCATTCGCAACCAGGAACCTGTTCACCGCATCAAAGAGGTGGATCAATATTTAAATAATCATACCCTTACCATTGGTTTTGCCCGGAGGTTTGCTACCTATAAAAGGGCAGGGCTTTTGTTTATGGATAAGGAAAGATTGAAACGCTTGGTGAATCATCCCCAATATCCAGTGCAGATAATTTTTGCAGGAAAAGCCCACCCAGCGGATGCTGCTGGCCAAGATTTGATCAAACAGGTATGTGCCATTTCCAATGAGGAAGATTTTAGAGGTAAGATTGTTTTTTTGGAAAATTATGATATACATATGGCTCGCTCTTTGGTGCAAGGGGTTGATATGTGGCTAAACAATCCCCGGCGGCCAATGGAAGCCAGTGGTACCAGTGGACAAAAGGCGGCAATCAATGGAGTGCTCAATCTTAGCATTTTGGACGGTTGGTGGCCAGAAGGTTATAATGGGAAAAATGGTTTTGCCATTGGAGGGATGAAAGAATATACAGATACAGAGATGCAGGATAAAGATGATAGTTTTTCCCTGTATACCATATTGGAAGAAGAAGTATTACCCGTTTATTATGAACATGAGAAAGGGGTGCCCACAGAGTGGATCGCCAGGATGAAAAATGCCATTGCATCCATTTCCCCCTTGTTTAGTACAGAAAGAATGGTGCAGGAATATACAGAACGTTATTATATTCCTTCCATGAAACGATGGTCTTATTTTACCAAAGATCAATATGCTGCTGCCACGAAAGTGAGCCAATTCAAACAGTTTGTGCAAGAAAATTGGCGGCAAGTTTCCATTACAAAAGTGGAGACCTCAGTGGGAAGAGAAATCAATGTAGGTACCATGATGGATATTGTTGCTTGGGTTCAATTGGGACCCCTAAAGCCTACGGATGTTGCTTTGGAATTGGTGTATGGTGAAGTGTCAGAGCATGGAAAACTTACGGGTATTTCCATTTTGCCCATGATATACAATGGAAATTGTCGCGATGGAGGTCATTGTTATTTAGGTCAAGTGATATTGCCCCAGGGTATTCTTGGTTACACTGTCAGGGTTATTCCCAAACATGAGGATTTTGGCAATAAATTTGAATTGCCACTGATTACTTGGGCTGATTCTTTTTAAAAGCGAATCTGTCCAATGGGAAAGGCCAGCTTACCAATGCTTTCCCCAAAACTCTTTATCCATATATCACTTTGATAATAGCCAACCTTTACCTGAATGGTAATCCCATTGGTTTTTAAATTGTATTGATCCAATAAAGCAATTAACTGACCATACAAATGGGCTTCCAACAATAAAAGGGATGTGTTGGCCTCGGTTTTTAATATTTCTTCACAATAACTTTGGAATTCCTTTAATACAAGGGTTAGCTGTTTTGGGGGATATGCTTGAATGAAGGGAGTCATGAAGGGAGCCTCCTTTGTTGATTGCATTACTTTCTATGTATTGTAACATGTTTGGTAGGAAAACCCTGTCGCATTAAGGAGGGAGCATAAAATTAGAAGGAATATTTTACCATAAAATATAAAATTGCCTGTATCAGTGCTAGATTGGTTCAGGAGGACCAAGGTTAGGAAGGAAAAAATCCCAATCGCAAGGATAAAACTGCGATTGGGCCATCTGATATGTATCTATTTGCTTAGAATAGAATCAAATGCCTGTTAAGCGCTCAATGAGCTTATATTTTTGACATTTACCACTGGGGGTTTTTGGTATCTCAGAAACCATATGATAGCGCTGGGGGCATTCTTCTGGGCTAAGAAGTCCTGAATATTCAACAAAAAGTTTGATTTCTTGCACAGATAAGTTAACATTAGCGGGTACAATAAAGGCGGCAAGATTGGTCTCTCCGGATATTTCATCAGGCATAAAAACTGCCACTATGTCAGAAACATCGGGATGACGATAGATTGCATTTTCTACCTTTTTTATTAATGATTGACCCTGAAAAGAAGTTTCTTCTAAACTGGGAAATGCAAAGTTTGAGTTTGTGGGTTTGGCCATTGTATCATCCTCCAAATGCTGTCACTTAGCTTTTATATTGGATTATAGAAGCCTACATGGATAAAATTGCTCAGGTGAAGTATTTTCTATCTCTATTGTATAATGTTTTCAGAAACTTTTAAATACTTTTTCGGATAAATGTAATGTTCCACAACAAAGTGAATGAGTTTGTAAGGATGGAAAAAGATACGTCGCAAGAATGCATGCAAAAGTCACGGTAAAGGAGATTTGAGTATGAGAATTGTACGCAATGTAGCTAGTGGTATAGCCATTGGTATTGCAGAAGTAATTCCTGGCATAAGCGGTGGGACCATTGCTGTTTTGTTGAATATTTATGATGAGCTTATTTATGCAGTCAGTCATTTGAAGGAAAATTTCAAACAAAATATATTATTTCTTTTGTTGGTTGTTCTGGGCAGCGGGATAAGCATTTTGGCCTTTAGTCATGTGATTAAGTTTCTTTTACTCCATTATCCGATGCCAGTGAATTTTTTCTTTTTAGGGGTAGTGCTTGGATTAGTTCCCATGTTAAGCAAACGGGGTACTGTTGGTGGCTTTAAAATAAAATATGTAGTGCCTTTTGCCATTACTTTTTTGATTATGTTAGGTCTAGCCTTTATACCAAGTGCCCAGACTGAAGGAGCAAGCACCATTATCACAGAAATGGATCCGGGTACTTTTTTTAGATTTTTATGTGTTGGTTGTTTGGCGGCAATATGCTTAATTTTGCCAGGTATTAGCGGTTCCATGATAATGGTTATTTTTGGTATCTATGATTCAGTCATTGTGGCTGTTAGCAGCTTACATATTATTATGTTGATTCCTGTGGGTTTGGGGATACTCATTGGCATTTTGTTTGGTGCAAAATTGGTGGATATTTGTTTGCAAAAGTATAGCCAATTGACATATTTCGCTATTTTGGGATTGGTTTTAGGGTCTACCATTTCCATATACAATCGAGCTGGATTCATGCTTTTTTCCTTGGAAGGTCTGATCTCTTTGCTAACTTTTGTTGGGGGAATTGCTCTATCAATTGTATTTACATCTGATAAATTGCAAAAGTAAATCCAGGGCTTATTACTTAAGGCAGAGTTTGAAATAACCATGATTTGTTGTAAATCATGGTTATAATCTTTATTGTATATTGCCTCTGCTTATATCAGAGGCAATGATTTGCATGGAATATGGTTCTTTCCTTGACCAGTGTTTTTAATTTTGATAGAATATTACATGTTTAATGAATAGAAATGAATAGAATATTTTTTCTTATCAAGAGTGGCAGAGGGACTGGCCCAATGAAGCCCAGCAACCGGTTACAGTTTTATCATGATGGTGCTAAATCCTGCAAACTTTGTGTTTGAGAGATAAGGAGTCGCAATGCCTCTTTGTGTTTGCATAAGAGGCTTCTATTGTTTTAGGGGGAAATACATTGATTGATATACAAAATCTCAGCAAAATCTATCACATGCCAAATCGTGATATTATTGCCTTAAAAAATATCAACTTACATGTAAACAAAGGAGAAATATTTGGCATTATAGGCTTAAGTGGGGCAGGAAAAAGTACCTTGATTCGTTGCGTCAATATGTTGGAAAGGCCTACCCAGGGAGATATTATTGTTGATAATCAAAATATTAGTCAATTAAATCAAAAAGAGCTGCGCTTAGCCCGTCAAAAAATAGGAATGATTTTTCAACACTTTAATTTACTTTCTTCCCGCACGGTGCTTGATAATATCATGTTTCCATTAGAAATTGCAAAAGTCAAAAAGAGACAAGCCCAAAAGCGAGCTGAAGATTTATTGGAATTGGTAGGACTAAAGGAAAAAGCAAGGGTATATCCCCAGCAGCTCAGTGGTGGACAAAAGCAGCGGGTGGGGATTGCCAGAGCCCTGGCCAATGAGCCTAAATTATTGCTTTCTGATGAAGCGACTTCTGCCTTGGATCCCCAAACCACCCGTTCTATTCTTGCTCTTTTAAAAGATATTAATAAACAATTAGGGTTAACCATTTTGTTGATCACCCATGATATGGGTGTTATCAAAGAAGCATGTGATCGGGTTGCTGTGATTGATCAAAGTGAAATTGTGGAGATAGGCAATGTTTTATCTTTGCTTTCCAATCCCCAAACCCCTACTTCCAGGAGCTTTATCAATACCATTGTCAATAAAGAAGTACCTAAGGCTTTATTGCATAAATATGGAAACCAAAATGATAGCCAATTGATTCGGGTATCTTTTATCGGGGATTCTTCTGGAAAACCGATTATTTCTTCCATGATAAAACGATTTCCTGTGGAGGCTAATATTTTGTACGGTAACATTGATAGTGTGAAAGAAACGCCCTTTGGCAATTTAACGCTGGAGCTATTAGGACCCCATGATGACATCCAGCAATGTATTTTATTTTTACAAGAAAACCATTTGGAAGTTGAGGTGCTAGCCCATGACTGAGTTTGCCGCGCTGTTTGGCAGCTGGGGGATTGACGCCCAAGCAATGGGCAAAGTGGGCTGGGCCACTTGGGAAACCATATATATGGTTCTTATTTCTACTTTTGTGGCTTATTTGATTGGTTTACCCCTTTCCATTGTTTTGGTTTGTACTGATAAAGGACATATTTTAGAAAATTCTATGCTGAATAAAACATTAGGCGCTATTGTCAATATTGCCCGATCCATTCCTTTTATTATATTTCTTATTTTAGTGATTCCAATCACCAAAATACTTGTGGGTAGTTTTATTGGAACCATTGCCTCCATTGTTCCCCTAAGTCTTGCTGCCATTCCTTTTGTGGCTCGGCAAGCGGAACTTTCTTTAAAAGAAATCGACAGAGGGCTCATTGAAGCTGCCCAATCCATGGGGGCAAACAATTGGCAGATCATTCGCAATGTTTTAATCCCTGAAGCCAAACCATCCATTATTTTAGGCATAGCCATTACTACCATTACTTTAATTGGGTATTCAGCAATGGCTGGTATTGTGGGGGGTGGAGGTCTTGGTACTTTGGCTTATTATGATGGATTCCAACGTTATAACCAAGAAATCCTTTGGACTACAGTCATTGTATTGGTGGTGTTGGTGCAAGGAATTCAAATGCTAGGCGATCGTCTAGTATTGAAGATATTAAATAAAAGGAGGTAAAATAGTGAAAAAGAAATTGGTGGTAATGCTAAGTGTATTGTTGTTAGCGGGTTTCGTGGCAGGTTGTGAAGACAGTAATTCTAACATGGATGCTACAAGTAAAACAAAAATTGTTGTGGGGTGTACGGCAAATCCCCATGCTGATATTCTAAAGGTGGCCCAGCCTTTATTGGAAGAAGAAGGCTATACCATGGAAATTAAAACTTTTACAGATTATGTTTTATTAAATCCAGCCTTGGTGGATGGACAAATTGATGCTAATTTTTTTCAGCACATCCCTTATTTAGAAGATTATAATGCAGAAAATCAACAGGATTTGGTTTGGACAGTCAAAGTACATAATGAGCCCATGGGTATTTATTCGAAAAAAATTACCAACTTAGCTGATTTAAAGGACGGCGCTAAGGTTGGGATTCCCAATGATAATACCAATAGAGGCAGGGCGTTGATGGTATTGGAAGCTGCTGATTTGATAAAGCTCAAAGACAATGTGGATGTGCGTGCTGCTGTGGAGGATATTGTTGAGAACCCCAAACAGCTGGCAGTGGTGCCTATGGACGCAGCCATGCTGCCCCGGAGTTTGGAGGATATGGACATTTGTGTGATTAATAGTAATTATGCCCTGGAAGGCGGTCTTGATCCAGTAAAAGATTCTATTTTTAGTGAAGCAAAAGATAGTCCCTTTGCCAATGTATTGGTGGTAAAACCTGAGGACAAAGACAATCCTGCCATTTTGGCTTTGGGAAAAGCATTACAGTCCAATGAGGTGAAAACATTTTTGGATGAAACCTATCAAGGTGCTTGTATCCCAGCATTTTAGGGAATAACGAGGTCCTTTGATTTGAAAGTCACTTAGTATGAAGAATTTTTATAGTTTTTAAGCAATACAATTGTCCTAATATATTTTTAAATAATACCATGATTTCCATATATCATGGTATTATTTTTATCAAAAGGCATAGAATGTGTAGCTGGTAACAAAAACCAATTGAAGAAGAAAAAATATTTTAAAATGCCAGGCAAATGGATTGATATTTTTAGAAAAGCATTATAGCATGAACATAGATTGATACAACGGATTGATACATTTGGAGAAAGGAAAAATGATTGATCTTTTGATAAGGTCATTTGATGGAGGTGAGCGGTAGCTTCATAAAATATTGAACAGATGCAATGGTTGATTTTATAGCAAGAGGAGGTATACGAATGCGTTCAAAGGTACTCATTGTTTCTTGTATGACATTCATATTGGCATTGCTATTCACCGCTTGTTCCAACAATGGGGGGGATTATGTTGATGTCAATGATCCTAAAGCTGATACAAAAACATTAGAAAAAATGGTTGAAGTGGTTGGTTATGTTGCAAAAACTGTTGCTGATACTGAGAAGGTGCAAATTAGTGGCCAACCCAGTGGTGATATTGTGTGGCCTGTGTTGTATTGGGCTGTGAACTATAGTTTTTCCAGCCAATATCAAAAGCAAGACGGAGCCATTGTTGTTCCTGCTGCTGATGTGGAGAAGCTATATGCTGCTTGCTTTGCTGAAGGCAAACTTCCGGATTTGGAAAATAAAAAGTATATAGGTTGTGGAGATATTCAAAAGCAAGATAAAAACTTCATGTTTTATGTCAGTGATATTGGAGATATTTCTACGCTTTTTGATATCAATCGTTATAAAGTATTGGAAAATGGTGATTATGTGTTGGATGGCATATTAAAAAGAGGTCTGCCTAAAGAGGAAAAAATAACCTATACAGGGCAGATTGTCATGCGTGCAAATCAAGACAAAGATGCCATGTTTCCATATTCTATGGTCAGTGTGAATTTGCATAGCTAAATGAAACTAGCGTTTGTCTCCTTAAAACTCAATGTTGATATAAATCTCGGATCAGCTGGATTTCTTTTGCGTGACCAGCTAAATCGTTCGGTGTTTCTAGAATAAAAGGCAAATGATATAATTGAGGATGATTTACTAAATTGGCGAGGGCATCTAATCCTATGGCGCCTTCGCCAATTCTAGTATGCTGATCCTTATGACTGCCCAAAGGATTCATACTGTCGTTTAAATGAATGGCATACAGCTTTTTTAAACCAATTACTTGATCAAATTCTTTGATGACATCATCTAAGTGATTGACAATATCATAGCCAGCAGAAAACACATGGCATACATCAAGACACACCCCGATTTTTTCTGAAAGTTCAATTTCATCGAGAATTGCTTTGATTTCTTCAAATTTACTTCCAATTTCGCTTCCTTTCCCGGACATGGTTTCCAAAAGAACAATGGTATTTTGCTCTGCGTGTAAAATGGTATTGAGCAGCTCAGCAATGAGACAGATACCGGTTGGTACCCCTTGTTTGACATGGCTACCAGGATGAAGATTATAAAAATTCCCTGGCAAATATTCTAAATTCGCCAAATCTTCTTGCATA
>CATZDY010000059.1 GCA_958417755.1 uncultured Peptococcaceae bacterium | reverse complement strand
CTTTCTCTCATTTGTTCCTTGAAACTTGTATTATTTTCCACAATAGAACATCAAGCAAATAGTTAAATATTATATTTTCGCCTTCTAAAAACTGCTCTATGAATACTAATCCTTTACATAAATATGGAAATAATATCCAATTACATTTTATGAAACCTTTCTCCCATTTGCTCCTGGAATTCATCATTTTATTATCTTTGTTTTTACATATCCTACTACCCATGAATAAACCCGGCAAACGAAAAGACCTCCTTTCATTTGCCGGGTTTATAGATGATATGAAAATAATAATATTTAATTCCTAATGACTCTCCCAATAATTCCTTGCAAAAATTTCCCTTAGTGTTTCTACCAAATTAAGGTTCAACAATGGGAAAGAAATTAGGAAACTCTGTTATATAAGCCGTAATTTTTGACAGCACGTTTTGCTCTCCTTCAATCTTGATAAGCAGCCTTTGTTGCTCTTCATCTTTGCTTAAAATGGCAAACATTCCCTTTTGGGGCATGGTTAACGTTGCATCAGCATCCTCTGCTTGCGCGTTCTCCTGATATAACAAAACACCAGCTCGGATTGTCAATACATATGGTTGGGGATAATCAGTAAACTTCACATTGATTTTCAAGTTTACGTCTTGGGCTGCTTTTGCATCCATCAAAATACCCAGATAATCCAACATCATTTTAGGAGTCATGGATTTTTTCGTATCCGCACTTCCAGTGGCTTTTACATTTAAATCATTGGTGGTTCCTTCGCGTAATTCTTTTGCTGCGGAAAGGTAGGCATTTCTCCATGTCCCGGATTCTGCCTGATACCCCAGTTGCTCCAAAGCATCTGCACATAAGTATCGGGCTTGTTTATTCTGGGGATCAGCAAAAACCAAAATATTGGTAATTTCAGCCACCCATTGATATTCACCCTTGGCAAAATCATCTTTTGCTTTATGCAATACTTCATTTGGATCGCCTAAATATGCAACAAATTTTTTAGCACTTTCCGAAGGCTCCAAAGGATTCAAATGAACTGGATTTGCATCATACCATCCCATATATCGTTGATATACCCCTTTCGCATTATGGGCCACTGTACCATAATATTGCCGGGTATACCAGTTTTTCGCTAATTCATCAGGCAACTGAAGCATATTAGAAATCTCATCCGATGTATATCCTTGGTTGATATACATCAACGTCTGATCATGGATATATTTATACACTGCAGCTGTATCCTGCATATAGGTCCGTATGAACTCATTTCCCCAGTGCGGCCAGTTATGGGATTGGAATACTACATCTGTTTTATCACCATATAAAGTTAGTGCTTCCATAATATACTCAGCCCAAGCATTCCCGTCACGCACCTGGGCCCCCCTTAGGGTATACAAGTTATGCAAGGTACCAGTACAATTTTCAGCCAACCAAAGTGCTCTTTTGCCAGGAAAATATGTATTCATTTCTGCCGGTGCTTCTGTACCAGGGGTCATTTGAAATTCCATCAATACTCCGTCTATCATTCTGGTTTCCCCTGTTTCTTTGATGGTATCATTGGGCGTAATATAGGAAATCACTCCTTTGGATTGTCCCATCCCAATGCCCATGGCCAGGGTGCCTTTTTCATTGCTTGGCAAAATGGTCCCGTATTGGTATCCTGCTCTTCTGGACATGGCATTTCCTGCATACACATTTTCACTGACCGCATGCTCTTCAAAATCATTGGGCACAATGATGGGGATATTTCGTGCTTGCACCTCTTCTTCAGAAATAATCCCTTTGATGCCGCCGTAATGATCCACGTGAGGGTGGCTGATGACAATCCCCATCACTGGGCGTTCTCCCAAATATTCAGTGACCAATTGCAGGGCAGCTTGGGCGCATTCCACACTCATCAAGGGATCAAATACAATCCACCCTTTGTCCCCAGCCACAAAGGTCATATTGGTCATATCATATCCCCGCACTTGATAGATGCCATCCATGACCTCATAAAGGCCGTAAAAATGATTCAATTGGGTATTGCGCCAAAGACTAGGATTTACCGATGCAGGGGCTTTGGCCTCATTTTCTACAAAGGCATAAGCCTTTTGGCTCCATATGATCTTCCCCGCTTCATTTTTAAGCTCTAACACATCAGGCTTTGCAAGCAACCCTTTTTGAGCAAAGTCAAATTCTTGCTTATCATCAAAATCCAAGACAGCATACACATTCTCATTTACCTTTTTGGTGATTGCCGTGGCTTCTTTGGACTCAGCGTTTAAGCCCAGGGAAGTGTTATTGCCACAAGCAGTGAATATCATGATGACGGATAAAATAAGAGCAAATAAACAAAAGCATTTTGTTTTCTGCATAAGCATATCACTACTTTCTATACAATGTATCAAATCACTTTGATTCAATTAATATTCTAGGAAAAGGTACAAATCCCCTAGATAAACTAAAAAATCATGCCCATTGCCTTCAATATTTTCCTTCTCCTTAAGGTTTAAAAAGACTTTATGTAATATTGATGCAACTTTGTCTTTGTCACAAACGTAAATCAGTCCATCAATATTGCCTTTGTTTCATGAAACCTTTATCTATTTTCAGTCCCTCATTCACCCATTGCTTGTCATCCTTTGTATTTGATACAATAATCATAAAACTTATCATTGATTCCAAACGAAATTGGGAGATGCCCATGAAGCGTTGTATTTTACATGTGGATATGGATGCCTTTTATGCTGCAGTAGAAGTGAGGGAAAACCCTAGCTTACAGGGTAAACCTGTGATTGTAGGAGCAAGTCCCACTGGACGGGGCGTGGTTTCTACCTGTTCCTATGAGGCCCGTCAATACGGGCTCCGCTCTGGTATGAGTATTAAAGAAGCTTATGCCCGCTGTCCCCATGGGGTGTATATTCGTCCTGACTTTAAGAAGTATCGCGCTGTGTCAGCAAAAATCCACCATATTTTAGCCTCTTATACGGATCAAATTGAATTTGTGGCTTTGGATGAAGGTTACCTGGATATTACAGGTTCATTGAACCTTTTTGGCGGCGCTGAAATCATTGGTCAAAAAATCAAGACCCAGATTTGGGAAGAAACATCCCTCACTTGTTCTGTGGGCATTGGTTATAATATGATGTCAGCCAAGTTGGCCAGTGAGGAAAGAAAACCCAATGGCTTTTTTATCATTCCCACAACCCAAGCCCTGCAGAAATTAATTATACATCGACCCATACGAGTGGTTCCTGGTATTGGCAGAAAAACAGCTACACTGTTAACCCAACATGGGGTTGATACGGTTGAAGACCTTCAAAAATGGAATATCCACGGATTGCAAAAGCTTTTTGGGCAAAAGGGACTTGATTTGTATCATTTATCCCGGGGCATTGACCATCGTGTGGTAACCCCAGACGCCCCGCCGAAATCCTTTGGCAAAGAAATGACCTTCCAACAGGATCTCACTGTGACAGAGGACATTGAAAATGTGCTCAAAGTTTTGGCCCGCAAGCTTTCTATACTCATTCACAAACAGGGATATTGGTGTTCCACCATTACTTTGAAAATTAAATACAATACCTTCCAATTGGTGACCCGTTCTCATACCTTGGATCATCCCACCCGTGATGCCATGGATATATACAGAATCGCTTGCTTTTTATTACAAAAAATAGATTTTCACCACCCCATTCGTTTGGTAGGCTTAAGCCTGAGTCATTTGACCACCACATATACCCATCAATTAACCCTGGAACATGCCTTTGGATTTGGCAATGATACAACAAGCAAACAAGAACAACTGCAAGCTGTTTTATTACAGCTTTATCATAAATATGATGAAAATATTATTCAAACAGCCAGTGAAATGGAAGCAAAAACCAAATTACCAAAATAAAAATAAAATCATCCAGCTGGCTCATCTGTTAGGAATATTCTCATCTTAATGTTGTAAGACAATCATTGGACAATTCTAAACATTTATGGGATAATATTGTCAAAATAAAACCAAAAAAGCTAAGAAATTAAATAAAATAATGCTTTTTGATGCAAACTAAAGAAAAAGAATAAAAAAGTATGCAAAGAAATGGTGGGTTCATGATGAAATGTAAAAAGCTTATTGCTATCTTATTGATCTTGGCCTTTACAATGGTGTTGTTTTCAGCCTGTAACAGTAATTCTACGCCTGACACCTCGCAACTAACCCCTGGCAATGCCCAAGCAACTGAGCCAATAAAAACAGAAAGCAATATCCCAGAGGACACTTCTTCCCCTGAAAAAAGTCCTACAGAAAAGAAAACGCCTAATGATGAAACAGAGCCCTCGAACAATGAGCCAGCAGCCCCAACCTTGAGTAGTGATAGTAACGATTTTTCTCAAATCTCCTCGTTGGATAATACTAAAAAGGAGTGGGGACCCGGCGGACCAGTGGATGAAAACAATCGCTCCCAAGGAGCCATTTCCTATCAAGAAAAATACGGCAAATATGATGCGGATTTCATAGCGCCTAATAGCAAAAAAATCTATCTAACCTTTGATGAAGGGTATGAAAACGGTTATACAGCAGCTATTTTGGATGTACTCAAGGAGAAAAAATGTCCAGCTGTCTTTTTTGTTACCATGCCCTATGCAAAGGATAATCCGGAATTAATTCAGCGGATGATTGATGAAGGCCACGTGGTAGGCAATCACAGTGTCAATCACTTGATTATGCCGGAGATTTCCTTGGAAAAACAAGCTGCGGAAATCAAAGACTTGCACCAATATATCAAAGATACGTTTCATTATGATATGACTTTATTCCGCTATCCCACCGGGGCTTTTAGCGAGCGTTCTTTGGCTTTGGTACAAAAGCTAGGATATCGCAGTGTATTTTGGAGCTTTGCTTATAAAGACTGGGTGGTGGACCAACAGCCGGATCCTGCTGAAGCTTTACAAACCCTTCATAACAAAATGCATCCAGGAGCGATTTATCTTCTGCATGCTGTTTCCAAAACCAACACTGATATTTTAGGTGATTTTATTGACAACACCAGGGCTGCTGGATACCAATTCAGCCGATATGATTTATAACAAAATAATGGTTCAAAAAGGAGTAGGATGCTTAAATCCTGCTCCTTTTTTAGACCTTATTTGCATATTTTCTACATTCTATCTATTATTTTAGCAATTTTCACAAAAATAAGAAACATATCAGGCCCTTCCTACGTCTTAATTAATAAGTGGTATAAACTTATGATAAGGATGGGATTGTTTTGAAAAAACTTGTCTGGCTTTTCAGCACCATTTTATTGGTCACAATGTTAACCAGCTGTACCAAAGATCCGCCAACCAATTCCTCGGCAACAGATAATCAAGCCCCTTTTTTTCAATTATCCACACTTCCCAAATTAGCGCCTTATACACCTTTGCAGGAAAAAGCCACCCGTTATTATCCTGATTATACGGATCATGTTATTCCAAGCAAAGATTATGGTAAATTAATGCCCTATATTGGTAAAATTGTCGGCACCCAAGAAGATTATGCCCTACAGTTTTATTATGGACTGATAAATGATCAAGGAAAAATTGTAGTGGATCCTATCTACAATTCTGCTTATTTTTCTACTGTTGATGAAGACAATGGAGAGGAAATATTGGTTTTATCTCAATGGGAAGATGAAAATTTAGAGAAAGCCAAAACCACCATTGTTGCCTCTGATGGCTCCTGGTGCATTGGTCCCATAAAAGGATATTTCACCAATGCCTCGGATAACAGAATCATTGTTTCAGTCTATGGGGAAGAGGCAGGGGATCCCCAACAGCTTCCTCGAATGGAAACCATTGTTTATGATACCAATGGAAAACAATTATATACTTCTTCTGGTGGTTTTTGGGAATTTTCAGAAGGTTTGGCCCCTGCCAGGATATCCCAAGCAATGGATAAGGAATATTACCAATACATTGATCTTGCAGGAAAAACAGTAATTGCCGGTCCTTTTTCCGGCGCAGATATATTCCGCAATGGGGTAGCTCCGGTAAAACCCATGGATAGCGAACTATGGGGGGTTATTGATAAAAAGGGTAATTATATAGTAAAACCGCAATATTCATACCTTACAGCTTATCAAGATGGTTTAGCTACCTTTACAGACACCAATCAACAAATGGGCATCATTGATACCAAGGGCAAAGTCATTGTACCTGCCATGAAACAAAACTTTTTTATCTATGAAACCAATCCCCTAATTTGTCAAATGTATAATGATGAAGACAAGACCTCAACCTTTAAAAATTTTACAACCAATCAGGCAATAACTGGTCCCGAGCGTCCAGGAAAAAAAGAAGTTTGTTATTATAAAAACGGATATTTTGGCTTTCAGTACCAGGATGGATATGTGCTTTTCAATGATAACAATGAATATGACCTAACGAATGCCCTATCCATTGAAGAAATGAATGGTATTTTATTTATCACCTATGGGAATAAAAGCATGCAGATGTTTGATACCAATACCCATAAGTTTGGAAAAAAATTAAATTATGACTACTCATTATATTATCTTGATTCATCTACTGATGCAGTTGGCATCCGGGATAATCTCACTGGTAAATTAGGGGTAATGGATAAAAAAGGCAATATTGTTTTGCCTCCGCAATATAGCAGCCTGACTTATAATGGCAAAGACTTTTATATGGTCCAGAAAGGTATTTATTCTGGGGTTATTGATAAAAAAGGCAACTGGTTGATTTGCCTCAATACCAATACCATAGATTAAAAAGATATATATACATGCTAATTATCCATTCATTGGAAAATAAAACAAATCACCCATTGCAAAAGGAGAGGATACAATGACTTTGAACATAAAAACAAAGAAAAAAAGTATTATAAGCATTGCTTTACTCCTGGTATTCGTTACAGCCCTCATTAGCAGTGGCTGCCAAAATGACAGCAAAAATATAGGAAACTTTGCATTTACCAAAGAAAATTATCCCAAAATGGGCGGATCCCTTGCCAACCAACCCTTGGGGGAAGCTGTTACAGCCACAGTATTGGGAATAAGCCGTGAAGAAGCAGCCAATATGATTGTGTTTGAAAACTCCACCACTGCCAATTACAATAGTTTGGTGAATGGAGATTTTGATATTTTATTGGCCTATGAGCCATCTGAAGAAGCCAAACAATATGCCAAGGAGCAAAACTTTGAATGGGAAATGACCCCCATTGGTCGAGATGCGTTGGTTTTTATTGCCAACAAAGAGAATCCCGTTGATTCACTGACTACCCAACAAATCAAGGATATTTACACAGGCAAAATTGTAAACTGGCAAACAGTAGGTGGTAATGACGCAGAAATCCTTGCTTACCAACGCAATGAAAGCTCAGGCAGTCAAACCCTATTTAGGAAATTGCTGATGCATGATGCAGAACCCATGGCAGCGCCCACGGATAAAGTCATTGGTTCTATGATTGGCTTGTTAGAAGTAATCGCAGCTTATGATAATGCTGAAAATGCTTTAGGCTTTACAGTTTACTATTATCTCACCAATATGGAATCAGATAAATTACAAAACACCAAAATTTTAAAAGTAAATGATATTGAGGCCTCAAATGCCACCATAAAATCTGGTCAATATCCTTTTACCAATGACTTTTATGTGGTTATTCCGAAAAATTTACCCCAAAACGATCCCGCCCGGATACTGTACAACTGGATTGTTTCTGAACAAGGCAAGGAATTGGTGGAAAGAGAAAACTATGTGGCCATAGATGCCTAAAATTTATCATGATTTGTAATAAATATAGCAGCCGGCATGAATCGCCCATAATCAGCCTCTGTTATTTTACATCCATCATTGTTGCATGACTTTAACGAACATACCAAACAAAATTTCCCAAATAAAAGGAAGGTGTTCTATTGCACATTAAATCATATGCCGTTCTCTTGGTTGCTTTATTATTACTAGGCACCTTATATCCAGCAACAACATCAGCAAAATACACCACCCTGGTGCAGGAAAAACAGGGCAAAACAAAAGCAAAGCTAGTAGCCCTGACCTTTGATGATGGTCCGGATCCTCTCTATACCAAAGAAATTATGGCTGTTTTAAAACAATATCAAATTCCAGCTACTTTTTTTGTGGTAGGGGAAATAGCAAAGGAGCATCCTGAAATCTTAAGACAAGAAGTGGCGGAAGGTCATGAGTTGGCTAACCATACATATACTCATATAAAAATGCTAGATATGGCACAGGCTCCTGATCAAAAAGAAATGTTGCAAGAAATTTCTGCTACCAATGATTTTCTTGAAAGCATCACAGGAAAGAAAATAAAATTCTTTCGCCCTCCCTGGGGCAAATATAACCCAGAACAACAGGAATTGATTCAATCATTAGGCATGGAAATTGTTTTATGGAACATTTGTGTGGAAAATAGCCATGCAACTACCCCTGAAAAAATGGCTGACCGGGTTATCAAAGCTGCTAAACCCAATATGATCATTCTAGCCCATGATGGCAGGCTTGACCGCAGTAGAACAGTAGCAGCTTTGCCCCTTATCATTGAAAGTCTACAAAACCAAAACTATACTTTCGTAACCTTAACGGATTTATATGAGGCGGAAAATCAACAGGCATCTTAAAAGGATATCATCATAACAAGTCAAGGGCAATAACACCCATTATTGCCTCTTGACTTGTTTATATAATCAATACTACCATATCTTTCTTCATCCATCTTGTAGTCATACGCTCCAATTGCCATGCTGACACTTTAAACACTGGTGGATAAATCGCTTGCTGTCAATTTTAAAACGAAACGCTATCCATGAGCTAGGCATACAAAGATAGCCATGAATTCACTCACTACTAATCAGTGCTACTTCTGGCAGGCTATGTGGTCAGCGCCAAGCCCAAATGGTGCCATGGAGAATAACGTTATTACCTTCTTGCTCCTCTCAAATCCCCGTTTACTGGCAGTGCTCATTGACATGATTTGCCTTCCTTCTTTTGAACCCGTTTGTATTTCGTGATATCATAGCAAGACAGCAAATATGTAATCGATTTCGCCGCCTGGATGAAGAAACGCGGCACCACTATGGACAATCCTAGCCCGTGATACCGGGCTATCTGTCTGGGCCTTTAAATACGGCAAACCTATTGCCCAGGACAGCGTGGAGAAGTTTGTTATGGCTCTAGATATGCAGTATGATTCCTTCTTCAATATCGTACGAGATACAACATCCCTAAAACCTGGCACCATTCACACCTTCCACAGGGTACTTACTATTCCGGGCAGTAACAGGACTCCGTTGGAAAGACGTGGATATCAATGCCCAAACACCACAGGAGATACTGAAGCCATTGGTACAGAAAAAAAGAAGGCGATAGAGATTATCTTCCTTTATTTTCACTGTATTTTCGTTCAGTTCCACAAGAATAAACGCCAAATAAGCACCAAACCAGGTTTTTAAAGAATTAGAAAGTCCTTCAAAAACAGCTAGAATGCTTGATTTTGAAGGACTTTCGTTGGAGCTGCTGGCCGGATTTGAACCGGCGACCTGCTGATTACGAATCAGCTGCTCTACCAACTGAGCCACAGCAGCCAATCCTGAACCTTTTCACCTAAATCTACCTATTATTTATATTTGTTAAATAATGACAATTCTTTGAAACTATAATTGATCCGTTTTCTTTCTCATAAGGTATGGTAAAATATTTTTTAATTCTTGTCAAGAGAGGGATTTATTTAAAGTCTTCTTCCAAAACAACACCCTTGCGCACCTTTGACTGAATCAATACATAGAATAAAGAAATCTTACCCTTTGCTGTCAAATAGTTGCTCATAAATCCTTTTCTTCATTTTGTAAACCAAGAAGGTGATCAAATGCGTTATCAATACGGTGATGTATTACTAACCCATGGAGAAAATATAGGTGCTGGGCTTATTCAAAATTTTACCCATTGTTTTTATAACCATGCTGCCATGTGTGTAGACAATGGAAATATAGTGGAAATGCGCGTCAATGGTTTTTACTATGGTCCTAATCCCTATTTTAAAGGCTCCAACAGCTTTATGCTTATACGCCATATTCATATGTGTAAAGCACCTATTTGGAAAATACAAAGAACCATCAATACCATGCAAAAAGAAATTCATTTGTTGCGAAAAAGTCCTCCTAGATATGATTTTTTCGAAATTCTCAAGCAAGCTATGATGATTTTGCGCCGCAACAATCCTTTTCTCCGGGAAAAAGTGCAGTATTTTAACCAAGTAGAGTTAATGGAAATGGGTAGAAGGCTCATTTGCTCTGCTCTCATAGACAGCATTTATGAGAAATCTGGTATCGACTTATTTCCAGAAAAAGAACCTTATAGCACCACGCCTGCTGATTTAGCACAACTGGCTTTGGGACCAAATCCAGTTTTCCGTATCATCACCAAATACAACAAACAAGAATACCACCCCAAAAACCCTTTACGGAAGCAAAAGAATACAATTCGCTATAATTATAATAAAGGTAGAAAACAGATAAAGCTCTTATTGTAAAGGCATAACAATTTTAGTTAATAACTCATTTTCTGGGAATTCTTTATCATTGTAATAGTATTCATAAGACACGGCTTTGGGCTGATAACCATTCTTTTCTATCCATGCTGCCATCTCATCATAAACTGGTTCTAATTTATCATAAGCACCTCGATACATACAAAAAACAACTTTCTCCGCAGTCATGGTTTTTGATTTGATGTCATCCTTAGCTGGTAATGCTTTAGAAACAGGGAACCCCATTTCCACATCAAGATTTTGCATATCCAAATTATAATACCCTACAAAGGGAACATCTGACAAATATTCTCCAATTTCTTGTAAATAAAACTGCATTTTCCGAAAACTTTCTCCAATCAATTGAGGCAGTAGATTTATCTTTGTTTTGGTACGAATGAATAGAATAGGTTGTTCCCTTGTCTGTAGTATTTCAATCCTTGATATTCTTGGCATTTTCATTCTCCCTTTGATAGATTTATAACAAGTATACCATTTTAACAATTTATTATGCTTGATTTTATAGCATCCCAACGCCTTCATCTTGTCATAAAATGAAATTAATGCTAAAAATTATAATCCCTTTTTTCATTCATGCCAATGCATACTAAGAATCAATCATTCAATCATATTGTTTACCTATCTTGATTGCTTTCAAACGAATCCGTACATAATCCGCACACCAAGATCCATTTTGAAATAAAGCCGGTCTTACCGTTTCCACAGTTTCCGCAATTATCGCTTCCACCATATCGCCTTCTAAGTTCTGAAAGGGTTTTTTAATAAACATTCTTATCCATTCTTCCATACCATTGCTACCATCCAAAGCTGTGATTCTATCAAATAAAGTGGCATACACCACTTGCAATCCGTGCCTTTCCAACAAAGGTGCATATTCTCCAATGGTGGGAAAATAAAAACCAGGTTGGTATTTTAGATTTCTAAGGGCAAAAGCCTTTTGCAATGCATCATGAATCGTCTTTACACATCCCTTTCCCCCAAACTCACAAACAAGCTGACCACCAATCTTTAAGGCTTGAACAATGCGCTGCACCAATCTGTCTTGTTCTTCTATCCAATGAAAGACCGCATTGGAGAATATGGCGTCAACAGGCTCCTGTAGGGAAAAATTCAAGGCATCTTCCACCTTAAAATTCAGCCCAGGATGCTGCCTGCGAGCCATGGCAATCATATCAGCAGATGCATCCATACCAATTACTTCTGCTCCCATATCAGCGATTTTTCGGGTCAATGCCCCATTGCCACAGCCTAAATCCAGCACAGTGGTTCTTGAGGGGTTTATGTCCAGCAGAGTTAAAACATCTTCTCCATATTGGTGTACAAATTGAAACTGCTTGGTATACCTAAAGACATCCCATTTTATGTTCATCCATTTATCTTCCTTCCTCCGGGAATGCTAGCAATGTTTCTATCAATTTATCAATCGGTTTTCCATTATAATTTTATCAAAAAATATAATATTCATTAGCCATCTTTTTTACGGTAATTCTAGATAAATCTTTCAGGTAAAAGAAGGGCTATTCCATATAAACTTAATCCCATATCACCCTATCCCCTTTTACAAAACAGAACAATAGGGAACTGGCATGCCATTCCCCTATTGTGAATGAAAAAATAGGTTATTTGATTGCCTTTAGCAAGCATTTGTTTTCTACAACATATCCACAATAATACTGTTAAGTCATTTGGCTATTTACTTTTTCTTTATTGTAACAATAATTGTATATCTTCTTCCACTGTACGAATACCAGCAATGCCAAAATTGTCAGCTAAAATCTTCACCACATTGGGGGATAAAAAGGCAGGCAAGGTTGGGCCAAGGTGAATATTTTTCACCCCCAGGGATAACAAAGCCAGCAGCACCAAAACCGCCTTTTGCTCATACCAAGAAATGTTATACACAATAGGCAAATCATTGATATCATTCAGCTGAAAAACTTCTTTCAGCTTTAGGGCAATCATAGCCAAAGAATAACAATCATTGCACTGTCCAGCATCCAAGACCCGGGGAATTCCATTGATATGACCTAAATTCAGCTTGTTATATTTGTATTTAGCGCATCCAGCAGTCAAAATAACAGTGCCCTCAGGCAATGCTTTTGCAAAATCCGCATAATAATTTCTGGATTTTGCCCGACCATCACAGCCAGCCATCACAACAAATTTCTGAATCGCCCCGGATTTGACTGCTTCAACAATTTTATCCCCAAGGGCCAAGACTTGATGATGAGCGAATCCTCCGACAATTTTACCTTGTTCGATTTCCATAGGAGGAAGACATGTTTGGGCCTGGGCAATCACAGCGGAAAAATCTTTTTCTTCCCCAGGCGTGCCAGCAATATGTTTGCAACCCGGGTAACCAACTGGTCCTGTGGTATAGAGGCGTTCTTTATAGCTTTCTTTGGGGGGCACAATGCAATTGGTAGTCATTAAGATAGGACCATGAAACACATCAAATTCTTCCCGTTGTTTCCACCAGGCATTGCCATAATTTCCTGCAAAATGAGCATATTTTTTAAACAAAGGATAGTAATGGGCTGGCAGCATTTCGGAATGGGTGTATACATCTACCCCAGTGCCTTCCGTTTGTTGTAACAGCATCTCCAAATCACGTAAATCATGACCAGAGATTAAAATACCAGGATTTTGACCAACACCAATGTTTACCTCTGTGATTTCAGGATTGCCGTACCTGGTGGTATTGGCTTTATCTAGCAAGGCCATGACCTCCACCCCGTATTTGCCTGTTTCCAGGGCCAAAGCCAACAAATCATCTGTCACCTGTTCATCATGCAATGTAATGGCCAAAGCCTGCTGTAAAAAGGCATCTATTTTCTCATTATATTCTCCCAATACATTGGCATGTTTATGATAAGCAGCCATCCCTTTCAGGGCATAGGTAATCAATTCTCGCAGGCTACGCATATCTTCATTTTTGGTATGCAACACCCCCACTGTTTGGGCTTTATTATATAAATCGTCTTGCTCTATAGGCTGCCACAAAGCTGCCTCAGATAAGCCTTCGGTATATTCTAACATTTTGATAAGTTGTTTTTTTATGCGTAAAGTTGCTTTAATGTACTGGTTGATGGCCTGCTGGTCAAAGTTTACATTTGTAATGGTAGCAAACAAATTCTCAGTAATCATTTGGTTGATATCCTGGGAAACCTTTTTTCCTTCAGAACGCAAACCAGTTGTGAGCTCTGCCAATCCCTTGGTCACCCATATCAATAAATCCTGCATTGCCGCAAGCTGCGGCTCCTTTCCACAAATCCCCCTTTGAGTACAACCTGTACAACCAGCTGTTTCCTGACATTGATAACAAAACATTTGACTTTGCATGAGCCAATGCCTCCTTTGCTTTTTCTTCAATCTGGGAACTCTTTTTGCCTCATTAACACTTTGCACTGTTTTATTTTGTTGATTGGTACTGCATTTCTCTGAATGTCTTAATCCCATATCACTATCTTTTTCGTTATCAGTTTACTGGATATCAAAACAAAAGGATGTTGCATCTGCAACATCCTTAGAAAATTATTTTTTTGCCCTCACAAGTCAGTCAAGCAATGCTGTACCATATGAATTATCGATAGCACACAATCACCGGCCATCTTTATCCCGTTGAAACACATATGTGGCGCGTCTTTCCAGGGGAAACTCTCCATCTGTTTTTTGTTCTGCTGCCAACAATGTTTGGGATAAAACCAAAACAGTATCTCCTATTTCAAGCATGGGCATTTTCCCTTGGGTAGGCACAATGCTATGCTTAAAATACCGGGCAATGGCAATAAAAGCCTTTCTAATTTCATCCTTTCCCTGGGCAACGTACCCTGGTTTTACAACTAGGATAGCATCATCCGTATAAAATTCCATTAGGGCATCGAAATCCTCATTTTTGATTGCTGCATCAGCCTGTTTGATTAGCAAAATGTTGTATTCCCCATTTTCATCATCCCTCAATCATTTTGCAGCTGCCATTTCATTTACAGACAATTCTTTTTATTTAGCCAAGCAGTAGAAACATCCATGGCTGCTCTACAAGCATTGGTTTGATCCAAGACATGCAACATGACAAAATCGTCATGGCCTGCAAGCGTATTGCCGTAACATCCACACCAGCTAGTCGCAACTTTCTGGCATAGGCTTCCCCCTCATCGCGCAACACATCGGCTTCGCCATTTAGAATCATAGTATCCGGGAGTCCTTTCAGCTGTTCAACGGTTGCGCGCAAAGGCGAAGTTGTTAATGCCTTCTATCCCTTGCAGATATCGTATATTGACTCCAAAACCACTCCATGCCCGCTTTATACAAATAGTAATTCACTGCAAAAAGACGGTATGACTTTGTGTCAAAACAGGCATTTGTAACTGGATAATACAGCAATTGTTTTTGAATCCTAGGCATGCGATATAACTTTTATCCTCTTTGCCTCCAATAAAAACTTATCTCCATCAGCAATTGCATAGTATCCATTCCTTGATTTTCCCTTTAAATGCCGATTTTGTCTAACTCTTTTTTGATAAGCTTTTGTACTCCTTCATCACATTGGCCCAAAGGGATCCCATACTTTTCATTGCCTCCCACATATACATTTCCGTAACCATAATCAAATATCTTGTTACCTCCGATAACTGGAAACCCACAAGAGTGTTCTCCATCATATGCAATGATTTGATTTTTTGCAAACTTTTTTGCCTCTTCCTTACTTTTCACTGCATGTAAAATCTCATATCTGTCTCTGTAAACATACACCATGCTTTTCTCTCCTCACTTTTGCGCCAAAAGCTTCAATGCCGCTATCTATTGCCAATCTTTCTTCCTTTTATACAAAAAAACAGCCTCTTGGCTGTTTACTTATTCTTGCTTTACGTTGGAAAAATTCATACCAAACAAAAGGAGGAAATTTTTCACTCAAGCAGGAATCCCCATTCGTCATACGATAAGTGACTGAATCTCAGTGAATGTCACATATGTTCATGCAATAATATTCATGATAGGAGACTGCCGCATTGATTTCAGGTTTCCCATATACAATAGCAGGGATCCTACTGCATTATTATATGGCAAGAAAAAATATTCCTGATATAATCCGGTAAAAAAAATCCACTTTTCTTTTTATATGCTATTGCTAGACTTTAAAGCGCAGTACCTTTTTTGGGTATAAACAGCTGGGACATATCAACACCTTCTTGGAGAAAAGTACGGGCAGGGCGGATTTTGCTTCCGCTCCTACCCGTAACTTCGGGCTTTTTATTGGCTTATAATATTTCAACGTTTGCACGATGCAATCAAGAGAAAGTCATGTGAAATATCACTGACCAAAACGAGTAGCTTGTGTTGAAAAAACGAAAGAATTTGTCTGCCATTCAAATCGTTCGCCGTCAACTACCGCGTAAACTACCCAATTATATGTTTCACTGGGGACAAGGTCTCCAATATGTGAGCCGTCCGTATCTACTGCGCTGATACAAAAACCATTGCCGCCGCTATAATAGTTCATAGCATTAGAGGATGATGGCCCGTCAAGATATCTTATTTCTTCACCATTGCTATCCCAGCATTTTATTCCATAGTCAAAGTGTCCGAAAAAGGAGAAAAAAAGATGCTATAATCAAAAGAAAAATCCAGACGAGG
>CATZDY010000058.1 GCA_958417755.1 uncultured Peptococcaceae bacterium | reverse complement strand
TGCGTCTTTCTTTGGTTGAATATAAAAAGTATGCAGACCAACTTTCCAATGGTTTTCTACAAGCCGCAAACTTTTTGAAGGAACAACGTATCTTTTCAGCTCGTGATTTACCTTATAGTACACAGTTGATTCCTATGGCAGTTATTTTTACCCTATTGCAGGGGAAAGCGCAGGACAGCATTGTACGGGAAAAGATTTCCCGCTGGTATTGGTGCGGTGTTTTGGGTGAAATGTATGGTGGTGCAAATGAGACCCGTTATGCAAATGATGTGAATGGGATTATGAAATGGATTAATGGAGGTAGTGAACCAGAAACTGTGCAGCGCGGATATTTTCATCCGACCCGTCTTCTTTCCTTACAAACCCGCCTAAGTGCAGCTTATAAGGGCATTATGGCCCTTATTTTAAAAGCAGGGTGTGTTGATTTTATCAGTGGAAGTCCAATGGACTTTACCGTATTTTTGGATGAAAACACAGATATCCACCATATCTTTCCTTCTGCTTATTGCGAAAAGGTTGGATTAAGTAAGTTGAAGTTCAACTCTATAGTCAATAAAACACCGTTGTTTGCCCACACAAATAAAATTCTCGGTGGTAATGCACCTAGCGAATATCTAAAGAAAATCGAGCAAAATAATCATGTTACAACGACTTCTCTGGATCAATTTGTTGCTACCCACTTGGTAGATGTGGCAGCTTTGCGCGTAAATGATTTTGAAACATATTTCAAAAAACGGGCTCAGGCATTGATCAAACTAATTGGGACAGCCATGGGAAAACCACTGGGAAATTTGAGTGGTGATGATGTGGTGGCAGCTTTTGGATATTCACTTGAGAACTGATAAAAATAATAGGGATAGTCTATGTACCTTCTGATGCTTTTGGAGAAATACAGTTAAGCGTATACTGAATTAATCAAGGCCTTGAAAAAAGATATTCTTAAAGAGTCATACTTCCTGAAAGTTTAGAAAAAGATAAAAAAGTCCGATTCCATATATAAATAAACCTGAGGAAAATAGTTAAGGTATGATTGGCACTAAATCATAATAATATACATAAATTTTATAAGCGAGGAATGTTAAGAAGGAAAGCCATGTCTTTGTAATGTATATAAGATTATCTTTAAATAATGAAACAAGCATTCCGGTTTTCTTTTAGAACGGAATGCTTGTTTCGTCATTGATTAAACGCTGTATTGCTCAACCCTCTTGGAGTGTACAGTTTATTTAATTTTAGTAGTATTGTCGTTGGTTTGTAGATTCCCTTTTTATTTATTACCATATTTTTAAAAAAGTATCAATAATCCAAGAAAGTATAGTCTTATGTCTAAAAAGGGATAGGGAATAAAAGTTTTATATAATCAATAGGATTTACGAAAAGGACAATCATTGAAAGCAGTAATAAATGATGGTGGAGAATATATACTATGCGTTGTAGAATATATTTGAGCTGTCATATACAAAAGGAAAATGAACTAATTAGATAAATAAATAAGGTGGCCTTTCGGTAAGGATTGTTGTCTTTCGGGGAGCGGATTTTGCAGGTACTGGGGAGTGACGAATACAAATGAAGAATTTAGAACCAGCTGATAAGCAAAAAGCATTGCCTTGGAGAAAAATATATAAGCAGCTTTTTGATCAAATGAATGTGGCAATTATGATTTTGGATCAAAGCTGCCATGTGGTTTACCTGAACCCAAAGGCAGAAAAAATAATGGGATACAATGAAAAGGAAACCATTGGAAGGGAATGTTGTGGATTTGAAACCAGTCTTTGCAATACTGAGCAATGTACTGTAAAACAATTGGCTACCGGACAATCTGTTTCCGAATTCCAGCGAGGGGGCAGATTTTATCAGGCCAATGTGGCAAAAATCGAAGACCCAGGGGCAACAGGCTATATCATCATCATGCAGGATACCACTGCCCAAAAAGAGCTTGAGCAACAACTTTATCTCAGCAAGGAACGTTTATCCGTTACCCTGGCGCAAATGTGGAATTCTATCTGGGAGTATGATATTGCTACAAAGACTTTTACACGGACAGGGGGCCTGTTGGAGGAATATTATCTCCAAGAGAGCTTTGAACATGCCCCAGAAGCAATGGTGGAAAGTCAGGTGATTCATCCCAATGATGCGGCTACGTTTTTGGCCATGTTTTCTCGTATTTTAAACGGTGAACAACAAGCAAAGTGTACTGTTCGTTGGAAAAAGAACCAGGGAAACTATGGTTGGGTCAACATTTCTTTTATAACATTGTTGGATAATGAAGGGCAACCCCTGCGGGCCATAGGTATTTTAGAAGATGTAGATGAGCAAAAACAAATTGAACTGCGTTTTCTGCAAGAAGAAGAGTATCGGCATTCCTTTACCTCAGATGCCTTAAGCAGTTATGAATTTAATTTAACCCAGGATAAACTGATTGTTGCTGATCAGAAGTCCATCGATTTTCTGGGTGTCAAGGTGGGAGATTCTTATACCAAAGCAGCCAAAATGGCAGCTGAGAAAGCAGTTCATCTTGAAGATCGAGAGGCATTTGAAGCATACATCAGCCGGCAAGCCATGCTGGATGCTTTTGAGAACGGTCAGCAAGAACGGGAGCTGGAGTTTCGTAGCACAGATTATTGGGGAGAAATGATTTGGGTACGCCACATTGCCCATATCATCCGGGAACCATTGAATGGTGATGTATGTTGTTTCATTTATTTAAAAAATATTGATGAAAAGAAACGGGGAGAATTGGCTGTAAAAGAGCGTGCTGAGCGGGATCCAATGACAAGTTTATATAACCGGGTTACTCTGCGCAATAAGGTGGATGAAGTCTTGAAGAATTGCCCTTCCCATGATATAGCGTCGTTTTATATGATAGATATTGACAACTTTAAACAGGTGAATGATCGGTTCGGGCATTGGCAAGGAGATTATATTCTTACCCAAATGGCTGAAAAATTAAAAAGCTTATTTGGTGAGAATGCTCTTTTGGGGCGGGTTGGAGGCGATGAATTTGCAGCTTTATGGCCCCAAACCTCTTCGGAACAGGATGCTCTGGAAGTGGCGGAAAAAATCTGCCATACCTTACAGCATCAATGGAATGATTATCAAATTACTGGTTCAGTGGGGGTATCTTTTTTTCCCCGACATGGGGTAGAATTTCAAGATCTTTATGAAAAAGCAGATATTGCTCTTTATCAGGCCAAAAAAGAAGGGAAAAACCGCTTTACCCTTTATGAGCAAAGTCTTCATATGCAAGAACAGTGCAATAACATGGTAGCGGAGAGGCTCATTGACGAATTGGATGAGATTGTGTATGTGAGTGATCCCCAGACTTATGAACTGATTTACATCAATCGAATGGGACGCAAGGTGATGGATTTCCAACTGGACAATTATCGCGGTAAAAAATGTTATAAAATGCTTCATAATAAAGATGAGCCCTGTGATTTTTGTACCAATGGGCAGTTACAATACGGGGCGTTTTCTATTTGGGAACATACCAATACATTTTTAAATCGGCACTATCTTCTCAAGGATAAACTGATAGAATGGGATGGGCGTCCTGTGCGGATGGAGATTGCCATTGACATTTCAGAGAAAGAGAATATAAGCCAAGAGCTGCGTTCCCGCTTGGAAATCGAACAAATGTTGCTGAATTGCATCCGGACTTTGTTTGAAACAGACGATTTGGATGTGGCAACCAATCTGGTATTAAAAAATTTGGGAACCTTTTATCAAGCTGACCGGGCTTATATCTTGGAATTCGATATGGAACGGGAGGTAGTATCCAATACCTATGAATGGTGCGCTGAAGGAATATCCTCTCAGCTCAATCAGCTACAGGATATTCCTTTATCCTTGGCCCCTGACTGGAAGAAAGCTGTACAAACACAGCAGCCTATCCTATGGAATGATATAGAAGAAATTCGTGAGCAGGCTCCTGATGAATATACCATTTTGAAATCACAGAATATCCAATCTTTATATGGTGTTCCCTTTAGAGTGCAAAGCGGTTTAAATGGTTTTCTAGGGGTGGATAATCCTAGGGCTCATTACAATGATGTATCGCTGTTATCGTCTTCCGCTTATTTCATTATGAATGAGATTGTCAAACGTCGGATGGGGGAACGATTGCAGTATATGGGATATCATGACCCTTTGACTGGTCTATATAATCGCAATTTTTTTGCAGATACGTTAAAACAGTTGCAAGCATCTCCGCCGGTTTGTTTGGGCATTCTTGTGGCAGATATCAATGGTTTGAAACAGATGAATGCTTGTTATGGACAAGCCTATGGGGATGATCTGATTAGAGCAGTAGCAGATATTCTAAAACGACATTTTAATACTTCTTTGGCCTTTCGGTTAAGTGGCGATGAGTTTGTTGTTTTATGTTTACAGGAAAATTATACCTTGTTTCACCAACAATGCGAATATGCTAAAGCAGAATTGGAACAACTGGAAAACGGCGTTTCTTTGGGATATATATGGGATAATATGGATGTTGATGTAAATCGACTGATGAGGCATGCAGATGAATTGTTGGTGGTACAAAAGCAAGTCTATTATAGAGATGCAGATGTAATTACCAAGCGGCATCGACCTGAACGGGTGCGGAAACTGAAGGAAGCATTAACGAACGGCTGTTTTGTCATGTACCTGCAACCAAAAAAGGAATTAGAAACAGGACGCCTGAGCGGTGCCGAAGCGTTGGTTCGTTATCAAGACGAAACCCATGGCTTGGTTTTTCCTGATAAATTTATTCCTTTGCTGGAAAGGGAATATTTGATTCGGGAAATTGATTTATTTATTTTCGAAGAAGTTTGTCGCATATTGGCCCGTTGGCAGCAGGAGGGTCGAAGGCTTTTGCCCATTTCCCTAAATTTTTCCCGGGTCACCATGATGGAATCAGGACTCCTGGATACGCTTTTAACAATCCATAGCCGCTATAAAGTGCCCCGGGAATTGATTGAATTCGAAATTACTGAAAGCGCTGGGGAAATGGAACGGGAAACGCTTTTTGAGATTGGTTCCAAGTTTACCAGACAGGGGTTTCGTATTTCCTTGGATGATTTTGGTTCAAAGTATAGCAGCACTTTTATCTTGTCCGTATTGCCTTGGAATGTTCTCAAGATTGACCGAAGCCTTATCAATGGTCTCATGACAGATGAGCGCACCAAGATCATCATTCGACATGTGGTTGAGATGTGCCGGGAGTTTCATATTGAAGTCATTGCCGAGGGTATAGAAACCGAAGAGCAGTTGCAATTGCTCCTTACCTTGGGCTGTTGTTTTGGGCAAGGCTATCTGTTAGGCCGTCCGATGCCAGTGGAGGAATTTTCTACCTTGTATTATAAGGATTTTTATTAAAGGAAATAGTTGTAATTTTTATAAAAATGTATAGCTACAAAACAACCTATGATTAGGAAAAAACAGATTTTTTTAAAGAAAGGACAATAATTGTGGAAAATCAAAAAAAAGGAAAGCCTTCAACCAAATTCATAAGGTTGGTGGCAGCTTTCATTGTAGTGGTGCTTGTTTTTTGCGGCATCTACTATTTCATTGATTACAACAGCCCTGAGCAAAAAGTAAAAAGAATGGTAGCAAACATGACCCTAGAAGAAAAAATAGGGCAAATGATGCTCATTAATTTTAGAAATTGGAAAACAGCGGCTATGGAAAATCCAGCTCCTATGGAAGTGCTAAATGATGATATAGCTTCATTGATTGGTCAATATCATATCGGGAATATCATTCTATTTGGAGAAAATACCCAAAATACAGAAAAAACAGTGCGTTTGACTGCTGCCTTGCAAAAGGCAGCGCTACATGACGGAAATTTACCATTATTAATCGGTATTGACCAAGAAGGCGGTATGGTTACGCGGCTTGGTCAGGGAACTTGTCTGCCTGGCAACATGGCCCTTGGGGCAACAAGGAATCTAACATATGCATTTGACAGTGGACAAATCATAGGACAAGAGCTGTCAGTTTTGGGTATTCATTGTACCTTTGCCCCTGATGCAGATGTGAATGATAATCCGGATAATCCAGTGATTAACCTGCGTTCCTTTGGCGAAGATCCTGAGTTAGTGCAAGCAATGGTTGTGCAAATGAAAGACGGCATCAAAGGAGAGAATGTCATTGCTTGCATAAAACATTTTCCCGGACATGGAAATACAGCCACAGATACCCATACGGGCATTAGTATTGTGGAAAAGACAAAGGAACAATGGAATATTTGTGAGAAAATTCCTTTTGCCCAGGCAATCAAAAGTGGTGTTGATATGGTGATGACTGCTCATATCCAATATCCTCATTTGGATGATACCCAAGTTGTATCCGCAAAGGATCATCAAAACATGTATTTACCAGCTACATTATCAGAGAAAATTGTGACAGGTATTTTAAGGAAAGAGCTGGGTTTTAATGGAGTCATTGTAACAGACGCCATGGATATGCAGGCCATTACAGAGCACTTTGGCGAAACAGAGGCCATCGTTATGGCCATGAATGCTGGTGTTGACCTCATATGCAATCCTACGGAAATTACCTGTATGGAGGATGTAACAAAGCTGGACGCCATTTATGAAGCCATCAAAGAAGCTGTGAACCAGAACCAAATTTCTATGACCCGCATGGATGAAGCGGTTACCAGAATATTGACCTTAAAAATGGAACGAGGCATTTTAGAGACCCAACAGTATGAAACACCTGTGGATGAAAAAGTGAGCATGGCCCTTGCCACAGTGGGATGTAAAGCACACCATGATAAAGAACGGGAGATGGCCAATGCAGCAATCACCTTATACGGATCAAGTACCAATTCTCCCTTTTCTCCCCAGCAGGGGGATACGATTCTCTTTGTCATGCCCTATGAAAATGAGTTGTATAGTGTAACCTATGCAGCAAACCGCATGATGGCTGAAGCAACGCTTCCGGATATAAACCTGGATACCTTTTGCTATGAAAATCAGGAAACAATGAGCAATGCTTTGATTGCGAAAATCAATGCTGCTGATTATATTGTATTGGGCTCAGAAATGTATGGGGTTACAAAAAATGATCCCACCCATTGGCTTAATGTCATGCCTACAGCCATCACAAGGCATATCCAAACAATTGGAAAGACAAAGCAAACAGGTATCATAAGCCTGGCTTTGCCCTATGATGCTGTTCAATATCCCGATTTTCCCGTATTCATTGCCTATAATGCCCAGGGGATGAGTAAAAAAGATGCCGAAAGCGGAGTGCTTACTGCAAAATACGGTCCTAATCTACCCGCAGCCATTGATGCCATGTTTGGTGCCTTTGAACCTAAAGGAGTGCTGCCTGTTACAATTTCGTAACAAGTGTGTTCCCCCCTAGGGAATCCCTACGTTTGAAAAAGGAATATACATTATAAAAAACCATACCTGCTTATTAACAACTTGTATATTGATCTAGATGTGCAACCCTTTACTTGTATTCTTTCTTAGCAATTAGCCCTGTGTGGTATGGAAGGCTCCTCGATTTTCCGGGTAAGACGTTGAATGCCCTGGAAGGCAACCACCACGCCAAGGGCGAAGAGAAGTATCGCAAATACAAGCTGCAAACCATCACCTATGGTATTGGTTGAAGAAGGCAGTCCAGCGACAAGCTGGAAGATTTTCATGGTGAGTGCTGTAAAGGTAATCGCAAGCATACAAATCATGGGGAGCCACAACATGAAACCTTTGCGGTGGGTATGCTTAAGGAAGACCGCACAGGCAATCAGTGAAAGAGCCCCAAGCAATTGATTTGCCGAGCCGAAGAGTGGCCAGATATTCGCATAGCCCATTTGGGCGAGGACAAATGCCAACACAAGGGTGATGATGGTAGCAAAATATTTGTTGGAGGCCAGCTTTCTCAACGGGTTCAGCGCAGTGGGATCTGCATCCGGATTTGTAAAGAGCTCCTGAAAAGAGAGCCTGCCGATGCGGGCTACCGAGTCTAGGGAGGTGAGCCCAAAGGCTGAAACTGCTAGAAGGATTAAGGTACAAGAAACTGATTCAGGGATTGCAAGCTTGGTTAGGAAGGTGGCAATTGCACTTGCAAAGATTTGCGGAGGGGTACCTTCTGGCATGGTTGTCCCTGAAGCAAGGAATGCGATGCAAATAAGAGCAATGATCCCAAGCATACCTTCCAGTAGCATTGCGCCGAAAGAGACAGGCAGCATATCCCGTTCATTTTTTATTTGCTTAGAGGCAGTACCTGATGAAACAAGGGAATGGAAGCCAGAAATCGCGCCGCAAGCGATGGTCACAAAGAGCGCTGGGAATAGATACTGCCCCTTGACCACGAAACCAGTAAAGGCAACGAGGTTGACCGCTGGATTATAGACCATAATACCTATAATTGCAGCAATAAGCATCATGACGAGTAAATAACTATTGAGATAGTCGCGTGGCTGCAAGAGTGCCCAAACAGGCACAACTGATGCAACAAAAATATAAGCAAAAATCGAAATATGCCAAAAGCCAGTGGTCTGATGAATGGGCAACAAAAGCCCGAGCACCACACAGCCGATTAGCAACAGCAGTGCCGCCATGGTGTTGAGCCAGGTATTCTGCCTGCCGTATTTTAAGAATATACCAAGCCCTACAGCTGACACGATAAAAAGAAACGAGGTGGTGGCAACTGACCCATTCGAATCGATCATCGCACCCTCTGGGGTAAAACCGTTAAAAGTGCCGGCAACGATATCCGCGAAAGCAGCGACTACCAGAATACAGAAGAGCCAGCAAAAGAGCAAAAAGAGCTTTTTACCGAGCTTACCGATGTACATTTCAATGATAAGTCCAATCGACTGTCCCTTATTCTTTACCGAAGCATACATTGCGGAGAAATCCTGCACTGCACCAAAAAAGACGCTGCCCAGTAGACACCAAAGCAATACCGGTACCCAGCCGAAAATTGCTGCTTGGATCGGCCCGTTGATCGGCCCGGCCCCAGCGATTGAAGCAAACTGATGCCCAAAAACTACATTGCGCTCCGCAGGGACATAATCAACCCCGTCCTCTAGTTCATAGGCCGGGGTTTTGGCATTGGAATCAATACCCCAGGTTTTTGCGAGATAGCGCCCGTAAATCAGGTACGCACTGCCCAACACTGCCAAGGCAATTACCAGCATGATTAAACCGTTCATTTTAATTTCCTCCGAATCTTCTTTGTTTTTATCAGCCGGAAAAGCAGGGTTTAATATCCGTAAGATACAAAAAAACTCCGTCTCCCAAAAACCTTAAGAAACGAAGCTTAAAACTCTGCCTTCGTATTATTTGTTTACGGCGCAGGACACTTTGCCACACACGAGCTGCTGCTATAGAATATGTTTTTTTCATATAACGGTGGAATGTAAAGGGCTTATTTAAATGGTTATCTTCCAACTATTTATCATTCTTATAGATAAAGCAATGCGAAAGTCATTTTGCTCGTGGTATTTGGTAAGATTCTATATGTAATACTAACAAAATTTCCTTGCATCATCAACCATTCCATGTGTTTTTTTAAGTGACTTTGCCATATTCTTGTCAGTGATTATGCATATATTTTACCGAATTGTCTGATTAATCGCCAATTCTTAATACAATGCCTACACTTAAGCCTATAGCGTAAAAAGCTATCGTAATGATATATAACCTTGTTGTTAAAAGTCATCACCTTGTTCTGAAAACGGTTTTTGCTGCATCCCTATTGGAGAATGCTTTGTTATGACAATCTTGGTTTTAGGTAAATTGATACCTGGGTTAGAAGAACTTTATACTGTGTTGCTGCCTTATTTGTATGTTTTGCACAAAGTGATGTTGCTAGAAAACAATTGCGGGAACTGACAGGGCTAATGCTGGAAAAAGTCAATGCTGTTTTAGGAAATTTCCAAATTTTAAAAGATTAAATATGGTAAACTATTAGCATGCTTTAAGAAAGATGAAACCCAGGGATGCCGAGGATATCAAAATATATAAAGAAATAGGGATTGAGTGGAAAGAATGATAAGAAAATATGGGAAAAAACCCTATCAAATTGCTGTTATCCACGGTGGGCCTGGTGATATAGGTTCCCTGGGGGTTGTGGCAAGAACCTTGTCTTCTCAAGTGGGAGTTCTCGAACCAATTCAATCAAAGTTTACTGTATGGGATTTGGTGGATGAGTTAGAGCAGCAATTGACTGGCGCGGTGCAGGAACCAATTACCTTATTGGGCCACTCCTGGGGCGCATGGTTGGCTGTTTTATACACTACTCGTTACCCTGCATTGGTAAAGGACTTGATTTTGGTTGGCAGCGGTCCTTTTGAAGAACACTATGTTCCCTGGATTGAAAAAAGAAGACTGAAGAATCTTACATCCCTAGAACAAGAAGCTTTTCATGTTCTCTTAACCAAGCTCAAGGACCCAAACACTGGGCATAAAGACCAACTAATGCGGGAATTAGGTGCGCTTGTTGGCAAAACAGACAATGTGCAAAGGGTGCAAGTTGAGAATGAAGATTCTTTGCCACTGGATGGAAACATGTATACAAAGGTATGGCATGAAGCTGCTGAGCTGAGAAAAAAAGGTATTCTGTATGATAGTCTTTGCAAAATCCATTGTTCTGTTTGCGTGTTGCATGGACAACATGACCCCCATCCTCTTGAAGGGGTGATTTGGCCGTTAAGAAGACAGGGCATACCCTATGAATTGCATGTGTTCGAACAGTGTGGCCATGCGCCATTCCAAGAAAAATTTGGCCAAAAGCCTTTTTATGAGATAGTGCTGTCCCGTCTTGCAAAGGGCTAAAAATAGTTAAAATGCTAGAAAAGCGTAATCGGAGTCGTGTATATTTTCCTTGCATGCAGTAAGGCCATCCAAATGACGGCGCAAATGGTTTTAAATAAAGTAAGCAGCAAAGTTGTGCAGTGCTGATAAAAATATAGCAGTTAGGTAAAAATGATGGTTTATCATGCTAGAGTATCCTTTGGAAAGAGCAACAAAAAAAGGCCCAAGAAAGCAACATGAGTGTCTTTGGACCTTTAAAGATTGCTTTATGGAACAAAACAAATCCTGCTAGGCAAGGAAAGATCGGGGAGGCTTGGCTATTCTCCTTGTTGAGCTTAGCAAGGGCTAGGGATTGAGTAAAACAGAAGCATAAAAAACCCCATCTTGGTATTCAAATTGGGCAATGCCCTGGTACTGGGAGACAATGTTTTGAACAGATATAATTCCTGTGCCCCTTTGCTCATGTTTGGAGGAGAAAAACACACCGTCCTTTTGCTTTGGTGGTTGGGCGCAGCTGTTATCCACAGTGAGGGAAATGGCCTGTTCCCCAATGATTCTACCGCATATTTGCATGAACAATGGGCCATTTTTTTGCTGATCACAAGCTTCCCATGCGTTTTCCAGAAGATTGCCCAACAAAACGCAAAGATCAGGTTCTGCCACTGCCAGCTGGGAAGGAAGATCTAGATGGGTTTCAAAGGCAATACCTTTTTGTCTGGCCTGTTCTGCGTAATAACGAACAATCACATCCACCGCATAATTTTGACAAAATATTTCATTGGTATCAGGGGGCAAGGTTTTCCCATAGGCTGTGATATAGTCTGCTAAAGCAGTGTTATCGCCTGTTTGCAAATAAGCTTGGATTAAATTCAAATGTTGGCGCAAATCATGGCGGGCGGTTCGGGTTTGGGCAATGTGTTTTTGGAGAAGTTGGTATTGTGATTTTTGTAAAGCTGTTATCTGTTCATTGAGCCGGAGCTGTTCCTCCAGGGCCCCTTGTTTGCGTATAGTATCCAAGGAACGCAACAGTACATCATAAACAATCAGGATACAGAGCAAAAGGCTGATACGGGTAACCAAGAAATGCCAGGTAGCCACATGGTCTGGAGTGAATTTTCCGGTATACAGGAGTACCACAAAGCTTGTCAAAGCAGGTACCAACCAAATGGTACGCCAAAACTGAGGTGCTTGGGTATGAAATACCCGTTCCATTGTGCGTTTTAAAAACAAAAGCATGAAGGGCAAGGTGAGAAGAAGAAATAAAAGATTGAGAACAACCGTATACCAGGAGCTAAAGCATACCATTGGGTCATAAAAAAATCTTGCTTCCACAAAACCAGCCAATCCCCGTACAATCATAACATAATTCATAATCAGTAGATAAGAGAAGGCTAGTTTGGATAATTCCGCACGAATACTGGTAAAGTAAATCATCATACAAACCACACCCAAGATACATTCCACTGGTCTGATATTTTTTCCCTGTTGGGCTGCATCAAAAACAGCAATAAGCACAGCCAGTTCACTAAGGCCAATCAAGAAAACCACAGCCAGGGGGGGAATGCGCAAGCGCTTCCAAAAGGGATAATAGGCCAACAACCGGTAAGGCAAAGACCCGACCAAAGTTGCAAAAACAGGTGCCCAAATCATGTTTTCCAAAATCTCCTTTTTCTTGTTTTTGTAAAGGCGTAAAGGGCAAAGGCTTGTTGCATATCTCCCCATTTGGGACGGCTAATGGGAATTTGTTCCCCATTGGTCAAGAGAAATACATGCTTGTCTAATTTTTTGACTTGGTCAAGATTAACGATAATGCCCCGGAAACAGTGCTGAAACCTTGGTTCTTGGGGTAAAATTTGGATGATCTCATGAAAGGTCATATAAGTGCGATACAAACCATCTATTGTATGGATTACCATAAAATGCCCTTGGCTATCTATATAGAGAATCTCATCCAAAAGAATGCGCTTTTGTACGCGGTTTTCTTTGATTTCAATGTACTGGGGCAGGATTTGTTGTTCCATGACTCTTTCCATAACAGCAAAAACCTTTTTGGCGGAAAAGGGTTTGACCAAATAATCCAAGGCTTGTACTTCATAACCTTCCAAAGCATAATCCCTAGAAATGGTGGTAAAAACCAAAGGCGTCCGGCAATCTTGCTCCCGGATGCGTCTGGCTGTATCCATGCCAGACATCCCTTGCATGATAATGTCCAAAAAAATAATGGCAAAATGCTGGGGGGAAAAATCCTCCAGAAGCAGTTCACCACTTTCATATTGTTTTAAGGTTCCAGCCAGTTGATGTTGCTGTAAGAAAGAGGATAAGATTTCTGCTAAATTATTTCTATCCCTGGCTAAATCCTCTACAATGGCAATTCTCATCCAAAACGAACATCCTTTTTTCTTTATCATAACATGAAAATTCAGCTATTTCGCTATAAAATCCATTTCTAAGCGGTATACTGCCACTGACCGGTGTATTGGGGTGCAGATAAATAAAAACCTGGTGAGTATAGGCAAAAAATAAACTGTTTTCAAAGCAATGTAACTGTTACAAAGAAAACAATCTTTCCTGTAAATATATGAATGAGTTTAGGATATTTCTTACAGAAATATCCTAAACATAGCTTTCAATCATGTACATTGATTATAACATGAGGCAGGTAAATGATAGTATTGATTGTAAATGACCTTTATTCGTGGTGCTTCCAAGGAAAATAGTATCTTCCCCTGGGACTACCTCCATGGTGATGTCCACGAAAATGTCCATGCAGCGGATGGTGAGGGTGGCCGTGAGAATGGGGCCTGGGGCCTTGGTCATGGGCATCCCAGGAATTGACCAGTTTGGTTAAGAGCTGAATCATTTGCTGTTGTTCTTCTTCAGAAAGGGATGCAAAAAGAGAAGTAGCTTTTTTTTGCTGAAAATTTGTTTTATCTTCCACTACCTGCTGGCCCTGGGAAGTTAGGTTGATGATCACATTGCGTTTATCCCGTTCATCCTTTGTGCGGCTGATAAAACCATGGCTTTCCACTTTGCCTAACAGTTCACTTAAAGAAGCAGAGCGGATTTGGGTAAGGTCAAGCAATTCCCTCTGGCTAAGGGGAGCATGGGCTGCAATGATGCCAAGAATGCGGTCTTGCCCCGGATGCATGCCCTTGGGATGGTGGTGGTGTCCACGGTTCATCAGATGGAAACAGCGCCAAAGCAGGGAAAACAATGTTTCTGCCAAACTGGACCCAGGGGTATTGTTGGGCACATTTTGGGTGCTTATTTGGGTTTGGGCATATTGGGCGCCTTTTTCGCAACCAGGGTTGTGCAAAGAACAATGATTTTTACAGTGAGGACAATACATATCGTTTCTATTGTTGTTGGAAGGAATATGATTTTGCATATACTAGCTCATCCTTTCTTGTGGGCAATAGCCAGGAAGTATATCAATGCATATTGTTAGGTACCTTGTAAAAATATATTACCATAGGATTAAATGAAAAGGCAAGAAATATATCTAGGTACCTTGTAATTATTTTATACCCAAAAGCCTAAACAAAAAAATCAATATGCCAGGGAACGAATATTGTTTCAACAATAAAAGAGCATGAAATTAATTTTGCATTATTTTTGTGTTTTTCTATACATATACAACAGAGCTTTATATAATGGAATCAATATAAAACAGGCAGGTTTCGGTGAAGAAGGGATACGATGATGATGACTCGAAACATAACTTTTCCAAAGAAAATAGGTAGTATAGCAGTGCTAACAATTTTCTTTACATTGTTAGCAGGATGTGCAGCGAACAGTCAGCCAGCTTACAAAGACATTACATATCAAAATGTTAGTTACAATGATTTACAAAGTAAGCATACAGGGGAGAATGGTTTAGCAAAATCCGTCTCCCTGGGGGCTTGCGTGGAAACAGAGTATGGTTTTGTGTATTGGAAATACAATCAAAACAGTTTTGAGAACAGCGCTTTGTTTGCAGAGTATGCCAATCAAAGTACTGCCTTACATCAACTGGTGCTTTATCAAAATGAACACGAACATTTGTTGGTGGAAACAAATGGGTTTGGAGATTTATGCAATTTGGGCAAGCAGATTTTTTATTTTGATGGAAAGGGGTTTCAGGTCTATGATTTAACCAGTGAACAAAATAAAACGATCATGCCAAGGGAAAGGGTGGACAGCCAAACCTCAAAAATCTTGGCTGCCAATGATTCTTTTCTGGTGGTAATGCTAAATCAGCAAGAATATACCTTTGATGTAAAGGCAAAGAAAGTGTATGCTTTGCCCCGTGATTTTCATTATATTGCGCATGACGGACAGGACCTATATGGAGAAACTATTGCTGAAAATTCCTATCAATATGATAATCAACTAGGCATTGTATCCCTTTGGAAAGTCTCAGCCCAGGGTAAGGAGTTAAAAAGACTGCTTACCACAGAAAAGATTTACAATACCCCCTTAATAAACGGCAGTACGAATATAATGGATGTACAATTTTCCAAGGATTACATCTACATCTCCTATGGTGGTGTTGACGGAACAGCGCATTTGTACCAAGGGGGGCGGATTATTCGCTGTGATAAAGACGGTGGCAATGTAATAACATTGGTGGGGGATGATGCCCAGCAACATTTTACCCTAACAGATGCGTATCTTATTGCATGTGATGCCAGGGGAACAGTGGTGTATTCTTTCCAAGAAAACAAATGTGTGGAAACAAATTATCACTATCATCCCATTGGTGAACCAGTTTTGCTGGAGGATCAATATTTATACTACAATTCCCTGGAGGAAACCCCTCGTATATTGATTGAAAAGAAAGATTACGCCCATTTCGCTTCTGCCCTGATACAAGGGGAAGAGGATGCTTGCCAAATTCAAAATATTTCAGTGTTAGGCAACAAGGTCTTTTTTGGCGTGGAATACAGCAAACGGAATCCCAGCATGGATATAGGCTGGAGATACGGATATTCCAGGATAAAAACAGAATATTATTTAAAAGACATTGATACAGGGCAAAAAACATTGTTATATTGCTATTGATCTTGTTTTATATATTTGATTTTAGGTCTTTGCCCTAGGGTTTGGACCCAAAATCCCGGATGGGATTTTGAACAATAAAATATACTGCAAAACTTGCCTATAAGAACGAATATGCTTTAAAGGTAGCCACCTTTTTTCCCAAAATAAGTGCTAAAAATGCTTTTTGGGAGTTGCAGGGGGATATGTTCAGCAATGCGTAAATTGTTTGTCCCCAATGCTATTTATATGAAAATAAGCGGATTCCGCCCCCTTCATTCTTATTACCATCAGCTTTCTTTGCTCTGTTTCTGCTGTTTCAGCTCGTCAAGCTGGAATAAAGCTATGTGCTCTTGGCTTGACGCATAAAAGTATCAATGTTATCATATAAATACAAAGAGGAGTTACCGC
>CATZDY010000057.1 GCA_958417755.1 uncultured Peptococcaceae bacterium | reverse complement strand
CCAATATATAGCCTCTTTTTTGTATTCTGTGGCCAAGGAAAACAAGTTTATCTGACAAATGCCAATTGTTTTTAATCAATAGATTTTAAATATATAAAAAGTACCGCTATTTTGATTATCATAGTATGCAGAAAGGACATCTGCCTTAGAAAGATGGATGTCCTTTTTTTGCCGTTCAATTTTGTAAGTTTCTTTTATACTTTTGTACTTTGTTAGTCGGTTTCTATCTTTTTACAGGGAATCAACAATAGGACAGTAGCGCTGGTAAGGCTTAGCACAATCCATAAGGAAAGATTGACAGTTGAAAATTGTAAATATATCAACAGATTTACCACAGAAAAGAATATCGCAAAAAAACGGCCTATTCTGGTAAACTTGACTCTTTCTGTAGGACTAATGGGTCTATTGGGATGCTCTTTAGGGGCCAAACGAAAAACAAATGTAATACAAAAAATGGATAAAAGAATCAAGGCAATCAGGAGATATTGGGGAGGAAATAGTTTTTGAATACCAAAGGCCAGAAGATACACAGTGACAAAGCTTAGATAACAATTCAAATGGGTAGTGGCATGATAGCCCCCAATGTAACTGCGCAAAAAAATAAATACAACCAAAAACGCAACTGTACCTATCAATTCACCCAATACTATGCTTAAAAATAAAATAGTTCCTAAGCTGGCAGCAGTAGCTAAAATGGTTTCCCACCCAAATTCGCATACTTCATAATCCTCTGGATCCACAACACCTTGTTTGACAAAGAAATTAGCCAATGACCCTGCTAAATTATGTAACATAATCTTTCACGCCTTTCTCCCACATTGTCATACAAGAATAAAAACTGCTTTAGGATATTTGACAAAAAGATTATAAACATTTCGTTTCTAAAATCATATTGGGTCTTTGCCTTATATTTCGACAAAATCTGTCACTCTGCTAAGCATCCTGCCAAATCATATAAACAATATTTTATCATGATTTTAGAATCAGTTAAAAACAATAATTTAAATATATTTGAAGCTTCTATTTGCTCCTCTTTTTTGGAGCTCTGCAGAATATACTATAGCGAATACACATTACATTGTCTTGTGAAGCATCCAAAGCTGATAGATAAAGTACAGCTGAGAAATCAGAAAAACTCCCAAGAAAGTGAAAAATGATACATGGGGCAAATACCCCAATACGCCCAAGAGGCAAAGAGCAAAGGCAAATAAAACACTCATTCGTTCATAGGTACGGGCTTTGGCCATATTGGCGATTGTTATATTTCGTTCATCCTTTTCTTCAATTTCTACTTCTTTGGCTTTTGCAGGATCAATTGGTGGCAGTTTATCTGTGACCCATTCCATGGCCCCGCAAATGATAAAAGCAATCCCCAAAATAATCATCCCCCATGGAAGCAAATCCGGATATTGGAAGGAGGGAAACAATGTGCTTGTTCCCACTGCAACCATGAAAATCCCAGTCAAATCTAACAATAGTCCCAGAACAACGAAAATCATATTGAGTTTATGTTTTATTTGCATTCCTTTTTTGTTCATTCTATATCCCCCAATTTTTTGTCCAGATCAGTAGATGGTATCAATGGAAACACTGATTCGTTTTACAATTGGAAAGTTAACTTTACATTTGTAACCATACCATAGGATTTATTTGATGTCAAGTAAGCTTTCCATATCATTGTTCAACAATCTGGCAATAATGATATTTTTTTAAGTAAAGATTGTTCATGGTTTTTGCGAACAACCATTGGACCAAAGAAAGCTGCCCATGTTTTCCCATCAATGGTGCATAAAAAGAGCTCGGAATCATAATAATACTTTTATAGCTTTACAGGAAAAGACGGTAACAAAATACATAGAACAATGAATGACAGCAGGAAAAGGGTTCACTACACTGGGACCAATAAAATCCTCAGGTTTCAAAAAGCAACATTTTGTATGACCTGGCATCAGGTTATTTTTACCGGATTGGATATGAGGGGGACTATGCATGAAGATATTGATGTTATCATGGGAATTTCCGCCTAAAAGCGTAGGGGGCTTGGCCCAACATGTATATGATTTAACCATGGCTTTGGCGGAATTAGGACAAGAAGTACATTTGGTTACCTCGGGCTCCCCAGGGATTCCGGAATTGGAAATCATGAATGGAGTAAGGGTTTATCGGGTCAATCCTTATCAAGTGTCTTCACCGGATTTTGTCACCTGGGTAACGCAGCTCAATGTGGCCATGATAGAACGCTGCATTACTTTGTTGCAGGAAACAGGGGATATGCATTTGCTACATGCCCATGATTGGTTGGTGGCCTATGCAGCCAGGGCAATCAAGCATGCGTACAAGATTCCTATGGTGGCAACCATTCATGCCACAGAATACGGCAGAAATCACGGCTTACATAATGACACCCAACGGCATATCAGTGATGTGGAATGGTGGCTGGGATATGAAGCTTGGAAAGTGATTTGTTGTAGTTACTATATGAAAGAAGAAGTACAACGGGTTTTTCAAATTCCCAATGATAAGCTGAGAATTATTCCCAATGGGGTCAATGTGAATGATTTTGAGTTCAATCCCAACAAAGGGAACCGGGATGTTTATGCTGCACCGGATGAAAAAATTGTATTTTATGTGGGCCGATTGGTCAGGGAAAAAGGGGTACAAGTATTGTTGGATGCAGCGCCTTCTATTTTGGCTCAGTATCCCCAAGTGAAATTTATCATTGCAGGCAAAGGGCCCCATGAAGAGTCATTGCGGCAACAGGTACAGCAAATGGGTATTGGCAACCGGGTGTATTTTACTGGTTACGTGGACAATCAAACCAAAAATCTATTGTATCATTGGGCCTCTGTGGCAGTTTTCCCCAGCCTGTATGAACCCTTTGGTATCGTGGCTTTAGAGGCCATGGCAACCCGGACTCCGGTGGTTGTTTCAGATACCGGGGGTTTAGGTGAAATTGTGCGACATGGGGTGGATGGTTTGAAATGCTATCCAGGTAGCGCCAGTTCTTTGGCTGATATGGTATTGTGGTTGCTACGGGATCCCAATATGGCGGAAAAGTTACAGGAACGCGCTTATCATAAAGTGGTGAATGAATTCAATTGGCAAGAAATTGCCCAAAACACCTTGGAGGTTTACCAAGAAGTTGAAACAGAGATGAAGAATACCATGTGGCAAGCAAATTTAAGGAATAACGGTCTTTTAAACCGTTTCGGTAAATTATGGACCAAACATGGATAAACATAAGGCTTATTTTGTTCATTGTCTCATGCATGGACGATACATAGTAAAGGCCTTAGCTTTTTGTAGCAAAGACGTGGATTTTATGGGATAAAAAGATTTGGGAATTGAAAATACTTGGACGAGGAGATGTTGTTTTGAAAGCTGTTATTATGGCTGGCGGAGAGGGAACCCGTCTGCGACCTTTGACATGCAATCTCCCCAAACCAATGATGCCTGTGGCCAACCGGCCCATGATGGAACACATTGTACAATTGTTGAAAAAACATGACATTACTGACATTGCTGTTACATTACAATATCTGCCGGATCATATTCAAGATCACTTTGGCAATGGCTCGGATTGGGGTGTGCACATGCACTATTATGTAGAGAAAACACCCTTGGGAACTGCTGGTAGCGTGCAAAATGCCAAAGATTTTTTAGATGACACCTTTGTGGTTATTTCCGGGGATTGCCTTACGGATTTTGACATCAGCAAAGCTGTGGAATTTCATCGTCAAAAAGGAGCTTTGGCCACTTTGGTGCTGACCCGGGTGGATTGTCCTTTGGAATACGGTGTGGTCATTACAGACAAAGAACATCATATTGTAAAGTTTTTAGAAAAACCCGGTTGGGGAGAAGTTTTCAGCGATACTGTCAATACAGGCTTATATATCTTAGAACCAGAAGCCATGGCCTATGTAAAGCCAGGTAAAAAATTTGATTTCAGCCAGGATTTATTTCCTTTGCTTTTACAAGAAAAAAGGCCTTTATTTGGCCTTACCATGGAAGGTTACTGGTGTGATATCGGAGACTTAAAAGCATACTTACAAGCTCATATGGATATTTTATCCAGAAAGGTTGCCATTGAAATCGCTGGGAAAGAAATATCCCCAGGGGTATGGGCGGCAGACGGTGCGGATATCAGTGAAAGTGCCACAGTGATTGGACCGACCTTGATTGGTAAAGATACGGTGATTGAAAAAAATGCGCGGATTGAACCTTATACTTTGCTAGGCAATGGTTGCGTTATCAAGGAACGGGCTACCATCAAACGAAGTGTTCTGTGGAACAATGTTTTTGTGGGGCAGGATGCAGCTTTGCGCGGGGCAGTATTGTGTAATGGGGTGCAAATTCAAGACAAAGCCAATGTATATGAAGGTGCAGTGGTTGGGGCTGATTCGGTGGTCAAAGAAAACGGCATGGTAAAACCTGACGTAAAGCTATGGCCCCATAAAGTGGTGGAAAAAGGCAGTGTTGTGCATAGCAGCATGGTATGGGGAACCCGTTATCCGAAAAAAATATTTGGCTTGGAAGGGGTCAGCGGTCTTACCAATGTGGAAATGACGCCTGAATTTGCTTTACGGGTGGCAGCTGCTTACGCCTTTTCCCTGGGAACAGGTAAAAATAAAGGTCTGGCCATTAGTTGTGATAGCGCACCAGCCAGTACAATGATTAAATCCGCTGTGTTAAGCGGGGTACAATCCGTGGGCTTATCTGTCTATGATTTGGGATGCGGCATTACCCCCTTAAATCGATTTGCTGTGCGTTCTTTTAATCTTGCCGGGGGCATTCATATCAAAACATCTTCCTATAAATCCGGTCATTTAACCATGGTATGTATTGATGAGAATGGGGCCAATATAGCCCGCAGCAAAGAACGAAAGGTGGAAAATATATTGCTGCGGGAAGATTTCAGCCGGGCGGATTGCCATAAAATACAGTCTGTTGTAACACCCCAGCACATTGACCAAGAATACCTGGATGCCTTGGTGGATGCCATAGGGCACACAGCCTTACGGGATGCTGGATTTACCCTGGTGGTAGCTTATACAGGCGCTCATATGCAAAAATTCATTGAACCATTGGCCCATTGCTTAGGGGTCCATTTGTTGGAACCCTTGGATTTGTCTAACAAAGGGGATGAAGGTAGCATTTGGCGTCAGCACCGGGATATTTTGGAGCAAATGAAAGAAGCTGTGGTCAAATTATCAGCTGACGCTGGCGTCCTACTAGAAGGAAATGGGGATGGGCTTATTCTGATGGACCAAAAGGGCCGTATCATCAGTGATGATTTGCTAACCGCTTTATCCGCCCTGGTGGTGTTAAAATCCAAAGGCGGCCCAGTGGTGGTTCCGGTAACAGCCTCTGGGGCCATTGATGAATTGGCCCAGCGCTATCAAGGTAAAGTTGTGCGAACCAAAACCTCTGTCCAAGATTTTGCGGAAAAGATATTGCATTATGACAGTCTAGGGGGCAAAAAAGAAATTTCTCAGTTTCATTTGCATTTTGATGCCCTGGGTGCCTTATTTAGTCTTTTGGATTATGCTGTGGCCCACGGATTTACCTTGGCCCAGATGGTGGATGAAATCCCCAGTTTCTTTATGCACAAAGGGGAAGTAGCAGTTCCTTGGGAAACAAAGGGAACGGTTATCCGCAAGCTCATCGAAGATCCCCCCACGGATCATCCTACCGAGTTGTTGGATGGCGTTAAAGTTTATCATCCCCAAGGTTGGTCCTTGGTACTGCCTGATCCAGAAGAACCTTTATGCAGGGTATTCAGTGAAGGAGCCTCCATGGAAATCGCTGAATCTTTGACTGAATTTTATGTAGAAAAAATTAACCGGATGATCAATAAATAGAAAACATTGAACCAAAGATGTATCCCATATAAAACCCGTTGTTCTCAGCCAACAACGGGTTTTTTGCTCATATTTGCAGTGAGAAGTATACCAAATGGTAATCCAGGAAAGAAAATAAATAACCACTTTTGTCCCTAAATCTTTTCGTAGAAAAGGTAATTACACGAAGGCAAAAAACAGAATTTTTATTCAGTATAACAAGGATTCCCAACTGAAATCAATGAAAATATGACTTTTTTTGCATAAAGATTCAATACTCTTTTTTTATTTTCCTCTTTTTGGGAAAATAAAATTCTATTTATCCGCAAATCATGTCCATTTAGGGTCAAATTTGGGGTCATCATAAAGGAGCAAAGCCATGCCAAGACGGGGAGAAAATATCAGAAAAAGAAAGGATCAGCGGTGGGAAGGGAGGTACATACAAGGGTATGATGCCCAGGGGAAAGCCCAGTATAAATCTGTGTACGCCAAAACCTATGTAGAGGTCAAGAAAAAGCTATTGGCAGCTACCAACCAGAGCAAGCCACAGCTTTCTGCAAAACACAGCAACACCTACTTCCGTGAAGTTTTGTTTTTGTGGCTACAAAGCAAAAAAATCAAATTAAAACCCCAAACCTATGGCAAATACATTTACCTCATGGAAAAACATATCATTCCCATTTTGGGACAGCAAAAACTTAAGACCATTCAACCCTCCATCATCCAAGATTTTATGAGCCAAAAAAAAGAGAAGGGCCGGTTGGATAACAAAGGAGGCTTATCCAATGGTACCCTGAAAACAATACTATACCTCATCAGAGCTGCCTTGGATTATGCCCGGGACCAAGATCCTGGTATTGCATTGCCAGAACTGAAGTTGCCATCCTTACCTGGGGTAAAAAAGGAAACCATTGTCTTGCAAAGGGAAGAGCAAGCAAAACTAGAACGATACATCCGCAATCATCTAGACCCCAGCACCCTGGGAATTTTGTTGTGTTTATATACAGGCATACGTTTGGGAGAAATATGCGGTTTACGCTGGAGTGACATTGATTTAACACACCAATTGATTCATATCCAAAGAACCTTGCAGAGGATAAAACAATACCAAGATACAAGGTCTAGCAAAGGCACTGTTATGATGATGGGCAATCCCAAAACCCCGTCCTCCAAGCGAAGCATTCCCATCCCGTCATGTTTGACTCCTATGCTACAAAAACAAAGGGAAGAAGCGGAAAAGGATGGGTATGTCATCACAGGCAGGTATGATGTTTATCTTGAACCCCGGACATATCAGTACCGGTTCAAAAGCTATCTACAAGCAGCAGGGGTACGGGAAATAAACTTTCATGCTTTGCGACATACTTTTGCTACCCGGTGTATGGAAGCAGGGTTTGAAGCTAAGAGCCTCAGTGAAATATTGGGGCATGCCAGTGTAAACATCACCCTAAACCGGTATGTCCATTCTTTGGCAGAACAAAAACGCTTGCAAATGGAATTATTAACCCGCAATTGGGGTCAACCATAGGGGTCAAAAAAAAGGGCAAGGAGCCAAATCCAAGGCTTCCTGCCCTTTTTTTCGAGTAATTACCTTTTCTATGAAAACTTCTGTATCATGGAATGAGTTTCACAATTTAGTATGTGTTTTGCAAGTTTTTTTATGCATTTTCAATTTCAATATGTATTAAGAGATGCAGGAGGTGTTTCAATCATAAAAAGAAGCCAGGGCATAAACAATATCCTAAAGGAGAGAGCAAGATAAACAATGGAAAATGAAATACAACTCACAGATATTTTATATTATGTAACCAAACGAAAATGGATGATTTTACTGCTTACTTTTTGTTTTATCATGGGGGCAATGGTATGGGCATTGTTTCATACACCAAAAATCTATTACGCCACTGCCATGATGGTATTAACAGCAAAGAATGAAGCTGGACTTTATACTGACAATGGAAAAGCTCCCAAAAGTACAGATTTATTGTATGCGCAAAATCTGGCGGATTCTGTGGTAGCCATAGTGAATAGTGATAAAGTGCTCAATGCCCTTATCCAGCATGCCAACTTGGACATCCACCCCCAAGCCTTGAAAGGATACATCAAAGCTGAATCCATCAAAGGAACTGCTGTGCTGAAGGTCACTGTGGGTTGGACAGATCCTCAGACCTGTGTGTTGTTATCCAATTCCTTGATGGCCGTATTGCCGGATTTATTGTTGAAAACCTTAGAAGTAGGTAGTGTCAATGTTATTGATTATGCTTACAAAGCATCAACAGATTATGGGTCCAAAATCATCTTACAAACCTTGGTAGGAGGGCTAATGGGTTTTGTATGTGCCTGTTTGTTGGCCATTGTATGGGGTTTTATATGGCTAACCATTAGGAACGCTGAGGAGGCGGAAGAAAAATTAGGCCTTTCTGTGATGGGGGAAATCCCCCATTTGAAAGGGATGAAACAAAAGGAAAACAATGTATTAATTCAAGATAACCTTATGTTCTCCTATGTGGAGGCCTGGCGGGGTTCTGCTTCGATTTTGCAGCATCATTTGCAGCATCATACAGAAAAATATGGCTGTAAAACCATTGCCATCACGTCCGCAATGCCAGATGAAGGCAAAACCGTTTCTACTTGTAACATGGCCATTGCCTTAAGCCAAATGCAAAAGAAAGTTTTACTGATTGATTTTGATATTCATAAAAAAGGCGTGGAAAAGCTAATTTCAAAGCAAAAGGAAAAGGGATTGTTGGAAATCGCTTACCAGGGGGTACCTCTCCAGGAGGTTTTACAGTCATTGCCTAATGGCGTGGATGTTCTTTATGCAGGCATGAACCAAAACAATGAATCCCCCCTTGTTTCAAACCTGATTCTACAGGAAATTATCAAAGACCTGGAACAAGACTATGATTATATTTTCATTGATACACCTCCTGTTTACATTGTGGCGGATGCTTTGGAAATCGTCAAGGCCATGGATGCTGTGGTCATGGTGATAAAACAAGATTTTGTGACAGTCAAGATTTTACAGCAAACCTTAGCATTGATAGAAAAATCCGGTGGAAATGTGATTGGATGTATTGTCAATGACATTCGAAATTATAATCTTGGTTCTGGATACGGGCATAAATACAAATATTATTATGCCTATCCCAAACAATACAACAGCAAGGCACAGGAAGGTAATTCGGGAGCTTAAAGATTGCTTCCTATCTTTAAAGGCCTGGAATTTGAATTTTTACAGCCAGGAACAGGAAAAGGCCCTGTCTTTGTTGTATATCAACCATGATATTATGGTATGGGAGGCAAGGGATGAAAATTCTCGTAACCGGAGCCAAGGGCTTTGTTGGGAAAAACCTGGTAACAGAATTGCGTAACAGAGGATATCAAGAGATCTGGGAATGCACCAGGGAAACCAAGGAAAAGGATTTGGCTTTGTATACCCAGCATTGTGACTTTATCTTTCACTTGGCTGGGGTCAATCGTCCCCAAGAGGAAAAGGAGTTTATCCATGGGAATTATGATTTTACAGCAAAATTATTGACTTTACTCAAAACCTATCAAAACAAAGCGCCTATTTTGCTTTCTTCATCTATACAAGCTTCTTTGGATAATCCCTATGGAAGAAGCAAAAAAGCAGGGGAAGATTTATTGCTCACCCATGAGCAAGAAACAGGGGCTAAGGTATGGGTCTATCGTTTACCCAATGTGTTCGGAAAATGGTGTAAGCCCAATTATAATAGTGCAGTAGCCACCTTTTGTCACCATATTGCCCGGGATTTACCCATTACTGTCCATGATCCAGAAGTGCTTTTGCAGCTTGTATACATTGATGATGTGGTGGATGAGTTTATCCAGGCCCTTACAGGACAAGGGCACCAGGATGGTATGTATTGTTTTGTACCCACTGTTCATCGAATAAAATTGGGGGATATTGTAGATTTGCTACATCATTTTAAGGAAAGCCGCCAAACCCTTGGGGTACCCCAATTATCCAATGCTTTTACCAAAGTATTGTATAGCACCTATCTTAGCTATTTACCCCCAGAGGAATTTTCTTATCCTCTGTCCATGCATGTGGATCAAAGGGGTTCTTTTACAGAAATCATTCGTACCCCAGATAGAGGACAGTTTTCAGTGAATGTGGCAAAGCCAGGGATAACAAAGGGAAACCACTGGCATCATACGAAGAATGAAAAGTTTTTGGTGGTTAGCGGAAAAGCCTTAATCCAGTTTCGCAAAATTGGTAGCCAGGAAGTGCTTTCCTATCATGTTTCTGGTGATACCTTGGAAGTGGTGGATATTCCCCCAGGTTATACCCATCATATTACCAATATAGGAACCACGGATTTGGTTACTTTCATGTGGGCCAATGAGGCCTTTGATCCGGATAAGCCAGATACATATTATGAGGAAGTGTAAATTCATGAAGCGTTTAAAACTCATGACCATCATTGGAACAAGGCCGGAAATCATCAGGCTTTCCGCAGTGATTCAGTGTGCAGATCAATATTTTCACCATGTGTTGGTCCATACAGGACAAAACTGGGACTATACTTTGAATCAAGTTTTTTTTGAGGATTTAGGACTTAGGGAACCGGATTATTATTTAGAAAGTGTGGGTCAGCATCTGGGGGAAACCATGGGCAATATCATTGCCAAATCCTATAAAATATTAGCCCAAGAAAAGCCAGATGCGCTTTTGATTTTAGGGGATACCAATTCAGCCTTATCCGCTATTGCTGCCAAGCGTTTGAAAATCCCTATTTTTCACATGGAAGCAGGCAACCGGTGTTGGGATTGGAATGTGCCGGAAATGGTCAACCGCACCATTGTGGATCATATTGCTGATATTAACCTTCCCTATACAGAACATTCCCGGCGCTATCTTCTATCCGAAGGGATGGATGGAAAAACTATATTTGTAACCGGTTCTCCCATGCGGGAAGTATTGCAAAAACATGAGGCCAAAATAAACCAAAGCAATGTGCTGAGGAGATTGGGTTTGGAAGAAAAAAAATATTTTCTTGTATCAGCCCATAGAGAGGAAAATATTGATCATGAGGAACATTTTTTCTCCTTAATGGGAGCGATCAACAACATAGCCCAAACCTACGGCATGCCAGTGATTTATTCCACCCATCCCAGGAGTAGAAAATTCATTGAACAAAGAAATTTCTCTTTTCATCCCCTGGTACAAAGCCTAGAGCCTTTCGGTTTTCTGGACTATAATAAACTGCAAAAGAATGCCTATTGTGTTCTATCAGATAGCGGGACCCTGTCGGAAGAAAGCGCCATGTTACAGTTTCCAGCAGTACTTATCAGGACCTCCACAGAACGTCCGGAGGTCCTTGATAAAGGAAGCATTGTCATTGGCGGTATCAATGGGGATGATGTGGCCCAGGCAGTGGAATTGGCAGTGGCTATGGAAGAAAACGAAGCCTGGGGGGCAATGGCTACAGATTATGTAGATATCAATGTATCTAGCAAAGTCATTAAAATTATCCAAAGTTATGCCAAAATTGTCAATCAAACCACTTGGCTGAAAGGATAAAAGAGATATTGGTTTGCCTATATAAAAAGGTTTAACGCAGAACAAACCTATGGTTATTGATGAATAACATGAAAAGGGAGGCTTTCATCCATTGAAAAGCCTCCCTTTTCTTAGTCCTTCACAAGGGCTTTGGTAATTTCCCCTACATACATGGTATGGTAGTCACCATCCGCGTACCAGGTATGTTTTAATTCTTGCGCAATAAAGCAGTCTGGTCTTAATTCCTGGGCATATAGCTTTTGACAAATAAGCACCAAATTGGCTTCCGCAAAATAAGGAGTGCTTGCACTATACACCAAAGCAAGGCCGGATTTGCTGATTTTATCCTCATGCCTACCGGAAACCTTACCCAAATAACCTAGCATCTCTTTCTTGTCTTGAGAAAAAAAGCTTAAAGAAAAGGTGGATGCATGATCAATGAATTCTTTGGTATAACGTTGGGGACGAATGGCTATATAAGCCACATTTTTTCCCCACATGACTCCCAGGGCTCCCCAACCTGCGGTCATGGTATTGGCCTTATTATTTTTTGCAGCTGTCACCAGCATCCAATCCTTCCCAATGGATTGAAAAGGATTTTGTTGCAGTTCCTCTGGGGGAATTGTTTGAAAGGCTGCCATACTACATTCCTCCTTGGTTTCATGAATTTTCTTGATTTCGTAGCGAATACCACTATGTACCTTTGCTCTTTATTATATTATATAGCACAGATCATATGAGTCTAAGTTAAAATCTTATTTTGCTAAAAGCTTTTCCCTACCAATGTAAGCATAACCACACTTAATATCTTATATGAACCTGTTTGTCTATCTTTAGCAGGAAAAAATAACAATGACCAGCATATGATTTACCTGGTCATTGTTATGCTTGAAACAATTTTAGTTTTGCTTCACAGCTTGAGGGGAAAAAGTTTTTCTTTGTTCCTTGATTTGGGCCCTTCTTCGTTTTGTTTCCTCATCATCATGAACAACAAAGAAAGCCAAAATCAGAGCAAAAGCGCTTAAAGCCGCAGCACAACCAAAAGCCATATGCATACCCCGCAAAGTAGAAACAACAACCCCAAGTTTTTCTGTATGATGCATGGTGGTGGTCATAATGGTGATCAAAACAGCTGTGCCAATGGAACCTGCCACTTGGCGAGCGCTGTTGTTCAAAGCATTGCCGTGGGGAATATAACGGTTTTCCAATGAATTAATGCCCCAGGTGGTCAAAGGCATCATTAACATGGAAATCCCTAACATACGAAACGTATAAACCAGGCACAAATAAAGATATGAGCTGTGTTCATCAAAGGTAAGAAAACAAAGGGTACCAATTGTCATAAAAGTTAAACCTGCCAAAGCAAGAACACGGGGGCCAAACCGGTCAAAGAGCTTACCGGTAATGGGGCTCATAATGGCCATGATCAGGGCAGCGGGCAATAATAACAGCCCGGAATGCAAAGCAGTATATCCCAAAATCGTTTGCATGTAAATGGGGGTGATGATGGTTCCCACCAACAAAGCACCATTTACAATCATCCCGATAATGGTGGAATAAGTAAAAATGGAATTTTTAAATACCCTTAATTCTAAAAGTGGCGTAGCAATGGTAAGTTGACGCTGAACAAAAAGAACCAAAAAAATGCATCCAATAATAAGGGGGAGAATCACAAGGGGATTGCCCCAGCCATTGCTGCCAGCAGAACTACAGCCATAGAGCAAACTGCCAAAACCAAGGGTAGAATAGACCACAGAAACAATATCCAAGCTGGGATTGGTGGTTTCACCTACATTGCGGAGAAAAAGGATGGCCAAAATGATATCCAATAAAGCAATGGGAGCAATAATGCCAAAAAGCATATGCCAACCCCAGGTGTCCACCAGCCAACCAGCTAAGGTGGGACCTATGGCTGGTGCTGCAGAAATCACAATCCCTACCATCCCCAAGGCAGAACCTCGTTTTTCCTTGGGAAACATTAGTAAAATCACAATTTGAACCAAGGGCATGAGCACCCCGGCTCCTACGGCCTGTATTAACCGACCTAGCATAAGAATGGCAAAATTAGGCGCCATAGCAGCGAAGATGCTGCCCACAGTAAAAAACAACATAGAACCAATAAATAACCGTCTGGTGGTAAATTTATTGGTTAGATAAGCAGTAATAGGAATCATAATGCCATTGACTAACAAGAATCCAGTGGTCAGCCACTGTCCCTCACTGGCATTGATATGCAAATCCCGCATAATGCTGGGCAAAGCAGGGGAAAGCACTGTTTGGTTTAAAATAGCAATAAAGGCACCTGACAGCATAATAGCAATCACAAGAATATTGCTGCTGGTGCCTGATACTTTTGCTGTGCGCATGTTGAAAACACTCCTTTTAACTGGCAGTTAAATCTTGTAAATCCTGAATGATATTTGCCAGTTCATCCCGCTGGGACAAATACACGGATAAAGCTTCAATGAGAAATTGTTTAGGCAAGGGTTTTTGATATTCTTGTTCCAATAGAGTAATGGCATCCAATAAATTGGCTTGTAATTCCCGGGGAGAATCTTGCATGACTTGATTTCGTAAAGCTTCTAATAAACGGTTTCTTTGGCAAATTGGTTTAAAATCAATGACTTCTGTGGAGAAATACTCTTTTAAATGTTGTAAATAAGTTTCTGTAATCAGCAAGGCTTTGCCCTGACGTTGTTTGGCAATGGCTTCTAAACTGTCAATGATAAAGTCAGAAATTAGGCTTTGATCAATGGTAATTTGTTTTTCAAAATTTAAAAAGGTAATTTCCCGGATCAAGCCATTGAGGTTTAAGGTTAATTCCCAGACAATGGCCTCATTTTCTAAGCCAAAGGTTTGGGCAATGTTTTGCGAAAAATAATGAAAGGTATTGAACCTGGATTTGGCAATAATGGGCATGTATTGTTCCTTTTGTTCTGGTGAAAAAGTATAAAATAGCGTATCAATGAATTTTGTTTTGTTTAAAAATTTTCCAGTTAATAGTTCAATGTCTTCTTGTAATTTTTCCCGAGGCGATAGATTGGTTTTTGCTGCTGTTTTGCGCATTTGGTAAATCAATTGCCCATGGATGTGTAACACAACCCCTAAACCAATATCTTCTTTAGAGGAAAAAAATTTATAAATCGTAGCTTTGGAAACATTGCAGCTCACCGCAATATCCTGCACCGAGGTATTGTGAAAGCCTTTTTCCAAAAATAGAGTGGTGGCAATGTCTAAAATATTGTGTTTACGAATATCCATATGCCTCTCCTGTACCAATTGGTTTTATGAAACTAATAAGTTCTATTATAGTACGTGAACTCCTACTGTCAATAGTACTCCTTGGTTTTAATAAAACTTTTTGTTTTTTATGGAAAATCAAGGAATGTCCCAGCCAACACAGTATAAAAACTATGTTTTTTAATACCTGTTATGGCACGTATGAAAAAAACCACTTCCTTTCAATTTTATATACAAGTTATAAAGTAGTTAATTGTTTATATTACAATTGCTATCTTTCATACCAGAAAGTTGTTTTAGTTTGTTCCCTGGAGGTTAGCCCAAGAAATAAAAACCATGAAAAACATAAAAATAATAACAATATTCAAATGATTTAAAATACTACATCTTTTTGTACCCCATGGTTTTAAAAAACCGACAAGTTTTATTATACCCTAAGATTTTTTTGTGTCAATAGTACCCATGGGTTTTTATAAAACTTTTTGCAATGATTCCTAGAAGCAGAAACAAAAGACAACAACTTTCGAAAGATATATTTGGTTTTTTATGCCAATCCAATGGATTCTATCAAAATAATATTGTGAGACGCAACCAAAGGCAGCTTCAGATATGCTGCTTTTTTTGTGTTTTATTCCCTTCCAGGTTGGGCGGTATATTTTGCCAGATCACTCATATACATATTGCAGGAGTGAATGCAATGAACAGTACAATAAGATTAAAAAAAGAGACAAGCAAGGAACATAAGCTGGAAGAAATCATGGGCATTCTACCGCCTCATTTGCGTACCATGATTGCTTCATTGCCGTCCGATGTTTTGACCCAATTGGAGGAAATACGACTTCGTTTGGGGCGTCCTTTGGCCTTGATAGGAGGAAATGGTTACTGCTATCTGGATGAACGAGGAAAACTTGTTAAAAGTTATGTTTCATCCTATGTGATCACCAAAGAAGATATGGATCGCACTTTGCAATTGGTCAGTGGCTCCTCTTTGTATGCCCTGGAAGAAGAGCTGAAAAACGGTTTTGTAACAGTTCCTGGAGGACACCGGGTGGGGCTGACGGGAAAGGTGGTGTTGGAAGGAGGACGGGTAAAAACTTTAAAGTACATCACAGGATTAAATTTGCGTTTGGCCCGGGAGATTTTAGGTGCTGCGGACGCGTTGATGCCCAGGATCATTGCTAAGCATAAAGGGGTGCTACACACCATGATTTTTTCCCCCCCTGGTTGTGGCAAAACCACCATCCTAAGGGACGTGGTGCGTCAGATAAGCAATGGCATACCAGCTTTAGAGTTTGATGGCATTACAGTGGGATTGGTGGACGAGCGTTCGGAAGTGGCTGGATGTTGCCAGGGGGTTCCTTCCATGGATGTGGGGATCAATACAGATGTTTTAGATGGGTGTCCTAAAGCGGAAGGCATGTTGATGCTGCTGCGCTCCATGTCTCCCCGGGTGATTGCCACGGATGAATTGGGGAAAGAAGAGGATGTGCGGGCTTTGGAAGAAGTGCTCAATGCGGGTGTACGGGTCATTTTTACTGTACATGGTTCTTCTTTAGCAGAAATCACAGCCAGACCGGCTTTACAATATTTATTAAAGCTAGGCATTGTGGAGCGTTTTGTAAAATTAGGTCGCAAGCCTTTTGTGGGTTCCATAGAATCAGTGCAGTAAAAATGCAGTTTAAGGTATCCAAAGCCAATGAGTCAAAAATCAAGGTTTTAAACCTTTTGCTTTCAGGCAACTAACAACTGTTTACCAGGGGAGTGTTAAGGAAAGGGATGTTGTACCAATGATAAAAATTGC
>CATZDY010000056.1 GCA_958417755.1 uncultured Peptococcaceae bacterium | reverse complement strand
TAAATCAAATCCTATTTTTAACAGTGACCCCACAATGATACGAACCATGTTAAAAAGTAATCCATTGCCTGTTACTAAAATTTCTATTAAATTTCCTTTTTGTTGCACCTGTACTCCATATATTGTTCGGACTGTACTTTTGACTGAAGTTCCCTTAGCGCGAAAAGCATTAAAATCGTGCTCACCTACTAAAAATTTACCTCCCAAAGACATTGCCTGTACATTCAATGGTTGGGGGACAAAATATGTATAGCGTTGCAAAAAAGGATCAGGTATTCTTGCATTATAAATCTGATATTTATATGTTTTGCTTATGGCTGAAAAACGTGCATGAAATTCATCTGTTACTCTTTGGGCAGAGGTTACCACAATATCTGCAGGCAAACGTCCATTCATGGCCAAAGGAATTTTATGAATAGGAATAGGCCAATCCATAGCATTAAAATTAACAACTTGTCCAACAGCATGCACACCAGAATCTGTTCTTCCTGCGCCAATTACTTTTATTTTATGGTTGGTTAGAACCTCCAGGCAGTCTTCTAATTTCTCTTGAATTGTTGGCAAATTGCATCCTCTTTGTTCTTGAAAGCCAAAATATTTACTGCCATCATAGGCAACAGTTAATTTTATATTTTTCATGGAAACTGCAATCTTACCCCCATCGCTTCCACAATATGACTATCAATGGTATAACACTGGATATCATGAATGTTAAAATATCTCCAATATGATATTGATATTGCCTCATTCTACTTCTTCCTACGCTTCCCTGATAGCAACGAGCTTCCATTGCAATGGATAAATCTTCTGCCCGACGAAAGGCATTGGAAAACATGGGTACCAATATTGATAACAAAGCATCTTTTTTCTTCTTCCAGTCTCTTCCCGAAAATCCGGCTCCCCTTGCCTGTTGTGCTTTGGCAATCATGAGAACTTCAGCTAAAATTGTAGGAACAAAACGCAATGAAATGGTAATCATCATAGCAATTTCATGCACTGGAATACCTAATCGGTATAAAGGTTGACCCAGTATTTCAATCCCTGCTGTAAGATGTACTGGTGTAGTGGTTACAGTTAATAATGTAGCAATTACAATCAATAAGAATACGCGTAAAAACATTTGTCCGCCTAGCAGCAAGCCCTCTTTGCTAATCTCTAAAAAACCCCATTGCAGCAAAGTTTCCCCTGGTGTAAAACATGCTTGTAGGACAAAAGTAATGAGCAACAAAATCCATAAAAATTTTAGCCCGCGCCAAAAAAATACAAGAGAAATACGGGAAAACAGAAAGGCAATTGTTACCACTATAATGATTGGAATAAAAGCCAGCCCTTGAGCCATGGTGGTTGCAATGACCAGCAATAACATAGAAACTATTTTAGTACGAGGATCTAAACGATGAATAAATGAGCTTCCCGGAACATATTGGCCAACAATAAATCCATCTAACAATGTATACCCCTTCTTGTGTTTATCAAAGATTCACAGCACTTGCCAATACGATAACACAGTTTTGCTAATTACTACAGTACATTGGCTCTTATTCCAATTGTTTTGAACGCAAATAGGCAATGATATCTTTTTTTAAAGCTTCAGCATCTAGGGAATCATCTGAAATAGGGACCCTCTTTTTTTTCAATTCATACTTTAATTTGGCTAAAAAGGGCAAGGTTAATCCTGCGCTTTCTATTTCTTGGGCTTGTAAAAATATTGTTTTGGGGCTACCAAACATATATTTTTCCCCTTGATGAAGAACCAAAATTTTGTTTGCTAGAAAAGCTACATCCTCCATAGAATGGGTAATGATTACAATGGTTAAACCTTGCTTTTTTTGTAAATCTTTTATTAAGTTTAATATTTTTCTTTTTCCACTGGGATCTATACCTGCAGTAGGTTCATCAAGCACAAGAATTTCGGGTTCCATGGCTAAAATAGAGGCAAGGGCTACTCTTCTTCTTTGTCCCCCACTTAAAGTATGGGGTTGACGATTTTTTATTTCCTCAGGACAAAGTCCAACACATTCCAAAGCATGGAAAACCCTCTGGGATACTTCATTTGTTGATAATGCCATGTTTGAAGGGCCAAAGGCTACTTCTTTAAAGACATTTTCTTCAAAGAACTGCATTTCTGGATATTGAAAAACCATTCCAACTTGTCGCCATAAATTATTCTTTACTTTTTTTTTGCTTGTATCATAACCATGAATCAAAACTTTTCCTGCTGTGGGAACTAATAAACCATTTAATAATAACCCTAATGTGGATTTTCCTGAACCTGTAGAACCTACCAAAGCCAAACAATCACTTTTTTCAAGCTGAAAGGAAATATTGATTAATGCTGATGTTTCTAATGTCGTACCTATTCCATAGGAATAACTCACATTGTTGAATTGTATTACTGACATATATAATCCACCAACTCATCCATAGTAAAGGGAAAATCAATAGAACACCCAGCTTGTCGCAAGGTTTCTGCAAACTTTATAGATTCTAAGGGTTCTAGTCCAGCCTCATCCAACAAGGAAAGGTTTCCAAAGATTTTTCTTGGCGAATCCTGTGCTATAAGTTTGCCATATTTCATCACCCAAATTTTATCGGCAAGAAAAGCTTCCTCCATTAAATGGGTAATCAAAACCAATGTTACTTGTTTTTGCTTTTTTAATTGCAATAACAAAGATAAAACTTCATTTCTACCTTTGGGATCCAACATAGCAGTAGGCTCATCCAATACCATACATTCTGCATGCATAGCCAAAGCCCCAGCAATGGCCAAGCGCTGCTTTTGTCCACCAGACAACATATGGGGTTGTTTATCTTTCATCCCCCATAGCCCTACTTGTAGCAAAGATTCCTTGACCCTTTGTCTAATTTCTGTTGAGGAAACCCCCAAATTCTCAGGACCAAAAGCCACATCTTCTTCTACCAAAGTAGCCACCAATTGATTGTCAGGATTTTGGAATACCATGCTTACTTTTTCCCTGACTTTTTTCATATCTTTTTGACTATCCAAACCACAAACAGATACTTTTCCTTTGGATGGCAACAACAGGGCGTTCATATGCCTTGCCAAGGTAGACTTACCAGAACCGTTAGCACCTAAAATGGCTATGAATTCGCCCCGTTGTATAGTGGCATCGATATCACTGATAGCAGGTTCTTTTATTCCACTATAATAATATGATACCCTTTCAAAAGATATAAAACTATTGTTCTTGCTCACTTTATACCAATTCCAAAATCACCATGGGGGCGGCATCTCCACGCCTATGCCCCACTTTGATCATTCTTGTATAACCACCCTGTCTATCTGAATATTGTGGCGCAATAGCATCAAATAAATTTCGGACTACTTCTTCATCATACATATAAGCCAAAACTTGCCGTCGGGCAGCCAAATCTCCTTGTTTACCCAAGGTAATCATCTTTTCTGCAATACTTCTCACTTGTTTTGCCCGGGTTTCTGTGGTTTGAATGCGTTTTTCTTTGATTAGGGATGTAACCAAATTACGCAACATGGCTTTGCGATGGCCAGTGGTTAGACCCAACCTTTGATAACCCACCATCTATCCCCCCTTACTCATCATCTTTTTTCAATGAAAGTCCCATTTCCTCTAACTTCTGGATAACTTCTTCCAATGATTTTTTACCTAGATTACGGACTTTCATCATGTCATCTTCATTTCGTTGAATCAGTTCTTCTACTGTATTAATTCCTGCACGTTTCAAACAATTGTAAGATCGCACTGAAAGATCCAGCTCTTCAATGCTCATCTCCATCATTTTATCTTTTTGTTCTTCTTCCTTTTCCACCATGATTTCTACATCGTTTACGGTTTCTGTAAGGCCTACAAACAATCGTAAATGTTCACCCATTATTTTAGCAGAAAGGCTGATGGCTTCATCCGGTTTAATACTTCCGTCCGTCCATATTTCCAAGGCAAGTTTATCATAATCTGTCCTTTGCCCTACCCTGGTATTTTCCACTGTATAATTTACCTTTCGCACAGGTGTAAACACAGAATCTACTGGAATTACCCCAATTATGTGTTCACCTTTTTTATTTCGCTCCACTGAGGCATAGCCTCTACCTTTTGCCACAGTCATTTCCATAAAAAGACGACCGTTTTCGGCTAAGGTCGCGATCAACATATCCGGATTTAAAATCTCTACATCTGCGTCTGCAATGATATCCGCAGCAGTAACTTCTTTTTCCCCAGTCACTTCTATACGCAAAATTCTTTCTTCATCTGTGAACATTTTTAAACATAAACCTTTTAGGTTTAAAATAATATCCGTAACATCTTCCTGAACCCCAGGAATCGTAGAAAATTCATGTAACACTCCTTCAATTTTCACCGAAGTCACAGCAGCACCAGGAAGGGAAGAAAGCAGTATCCTCCTCAGGGAATTGCCCAAGGTTATGCCGTAACCCCTTTCTAGCGGTTCCACCACAAACTTGGCATAGGTGTTATCCTCATTGGCTTCTACACTTTCTATCTTGGGTTTTTCTATTTCCAGCATCTAATGGTAACCTCCCAGAATAGTCCATCTTAATATAATAAGACATTGGACGTGAGATTATCGGGGCTTATTGGAAGCAAAAGCTACCCCTCTTTTCCATCCCTGGCGAGCTACGTCAGTTTGCAGGAGCTGCTCACCGGTACGAAAGAATACTTATGGTCATACAGCACTCTTAAAACCGTTATTATGTTTAAACAATGAAGTATTACCTTGAATAAAGTTCAACAATTAAATGTTCTTCCACAGGAATATCAATTTGATCTCTTGTGGGAAGAGAAACAACACGGCCCTTGGCTTGATTTGACTCATATTCAAGCCAAGTTACAATGGTTTTTTCAGCTGCTCTCTCCATTAGCTCTTTTACCCGCGGGGATTCTTTGCTTTTTTCACGCACTTCAATTACATCGCCTATTGAGATAAGAAAAGAAGGAATATTAACCCGTCTACCATTCACAGTAAAATGTCCATGTCTTACCAATTGGCGTGCTTCTACTCTGGAAGCGCCTAATCCCAAGCGATAAATTACATTATCCAATCTCCGTTCTAAAAGCCGCAATAAATTTTCACCTGTTATGCCCTGCTGATGCTCTGCCTTTTCGAAATAATTACGGAATTGTTTTTCCAACACACCATAAATACGACGAGTTTTTTGCTTTTCTCTTAACTGCAATCCATATTCGCTAACTTTTCTACCCCGAGCCGTCCCATGTTGACCAGGGGCATATGTTTTACGATCCACAGCACATTTTCCGGAGTAACATCTATCCCCTTTTAGATAGAGCTTCATTCCTTCCCGACGGCATAATCTGCACTGTGGCCCAGTATATCTGGCCATTTAGCTACCAATCCTCCTCTTTATCAGGGAGATATTTACCCTAAATTATAATTGTATTGAGATTTTTCATTTAAACTCTCCGACGCTTGGGTGGCCTACAGCCATTGTGAGGAATCGGAGTTACATCTTTGATTAGACTGACTTCCAATCCTGCTGCTTGTAACGAACGAATAGCGGCTTCCCGACCAGCCCCTGGTCCTTTTACCATTACTTCTACTTCTTTCATACCATGTTCCATTGCTTCTTTGGCAGCTTGTTCTGCTGCCAATTGCGCAGCAAAAGGAGTGCTTTTCCGTGACCCTTTAAACCCTACTTGCCCTGCGCTGGCCCAAGATATGGCATTTCCCTTGGTATCACTAATGGTTACAATGGTATTATTGAATGTAGATTTTATATGAGCCACTCCACGATCGATATTCTTCTTTTCACGCCTTTTGGTACGAACGCCGCGACGTGCCATTCTCTAACCTCCCTTTTTGTCCGATATATGCGCTTCCCATTCTCTAACATATAGACGGACTATTTCATACATCAGCAACTATTTTTTCCGCCGCACACCTACAGTTTTCTTCGGACCTTTGCGAGTACGAGCATTGGTTTTGGTTCTTTGTCCTCGAACAGGCATCCCCCGACGGTGCCGCAATCCACGATAGCAACCAATCTCAATTAATCTCTTGATATTAAGGGCTATTTCCCGGCGTAAATCCCCTTCAACTTTATAATTTTTTTCAATTGCTTCTCTTAGCTTATTAATTTCTTCTTCTGTTAAATCACGCATTCTGGTATCAGGATTAATCCCTGTTTGGGCCAATATTTGATTGGATGTAGTTCTGCCTATGCCATAAATGTATGTCAGAGCTATTTCCACTCGCTTATCCCGGGGCAAATCAGCCCCTGCAATACGCGCCATGCAGATTACACCTCCTGTTTATCCCTAATCATTATCCCTGTCTTTGTTTATGTTTGGGGTTTTCGCAGATGACCATTACTTTTCCATGACGTTTAATAATCTTACATTTCTCACAAATCGGTTTTACCGAAGACCGCACTTTCACTGGAACCCCCCCTTACCTATGGCATTGATAGCCTATTCTTATTCACATGCGCATGCCTTATTTATAACGATATACGATTCTCCCCCGTGTCAAATCATATGGGGATAACTCCACCATCACTCTATCACCGGATAATATACGAATAAAATTCATTCTTATTTTCCCGGATACATGAGCCAATACCTTATGTCCATTCTGCAATTCTACTCGAAACATCGCGTTGGGCAAGGGTTCAATCACGGTCCCTTCAACCTCAATAACATCCTGTTTTGACATTAATAACGAGCCAACCTCCTTACTTGGGCTTTTTAGCTATCACCGCTGAGCATCTCTTCTAATATCTTCCGAACATATAAATCAGTAATTTTATTGCCAGCCTTTCTTTTTTCCACAAACCCACTAGCAATTTGGGGCATGGGCGTAAGATGCTTTTTATTTTTTTTCTTTGGTTTGTTTACCTTATGATAAATTCCATCCGTTACACGCACCATATTGTGTATATCTTTATCAAGCACCAGATAATACTTTCCCCGATCACGCCCAGCAATTGATATCACCAATTGTCCAGGTGAAAATTGTTCTTCCATAACCGGACACCTCTCGACGGGATTCAATACATCATGTTTCACAGTTCTACAAAACAAATTACAATCCGCCTAACTCGGTTAAAGTTTTGTTAATATTTCTGGCTCCGCATCGGTAATGGCAACGGTATGTTCAAAATGAGCCGACAATTTTCCATCTCTGGTAACAACGGTCCAATTATCTAAAAGTGTTTTTACTTCATAAGTGCCCATGTTTATCATTGGTTCAATGGCTAATGTCATACCGGTTCTTAATCTAGGACCACGACCTGGACGCCCAAAATTGGGCACCTGGGGATCCTCATGCATTTTTGTGCCAATTCCATGCCCCACATAATCACGAACCACGGAAAATCCTGCTTTTTCCGCATGATTTTGTACAGCATGGGAAATATCAGAAAGCCGATTGCCATCCACTGCCTTTTCTATCCCTAAATGTAAAGATTCTTTGGTCACTTCCAGCAATCGATTGGCTTCCTCGCTAATTTGCCCCACTGGCAATGTTACAGCACTATCACCGAAATACCCGTTTATTTCAGCACCAATATCAACACTAATAATATCACCATTTTCCAAAACCCTTAAACCAGGGATACCATGCACCACTTGTTCGTTAGGCGAAGCACATATGGTAGCAGGAAAACCATACAATCCTTTAAAGGCAGGTTTTGCCCCTTTGGCAATGATATAATCCTCTGCTAAACGATCCAATTCGGCCGTAGTAGAGCCCGGGTGTAATGCTTTGGCTATTTCTTGATGCGCCCCTGCCACCACTTTACCAGCATCACGCATATATGTTAACTCACGTTCAGACTTTAAGGTAATCATATTCAATTCCCGCCTATTTAATGAAGCCCTGATAACTTCGCATCAGCATATGGGATTCTATTTGTTTCATTGTATCCAAAGCCACCCCAACTGCAATCAATAAGGCCGTCCCCCCAAAATGAATATTGGGAATACCAGTAGCCATCATGACAAAATTAGGCAAGATGGCAACCAATGCCAAAAATATTGCTCCAGCCAATGTAATCCGGCCCATTACTCTGCTGATGTATTCTGCCGTAGGTTTTCCTGGCCTTATGCCGGGAATAAATCCGCCGTATTTTTTAATATTATCAGCCATATCTACTGGATTCATAATGACAGCTGTATAGAAATAGGTAAAACCAATGATAAGCAAACCATATATAATTACATTCAAGGGTTTACCCCAACCGAAAGCATTTAGCAACCAATCTGCCACCACATTACCCGAAAACCAACGGGCAATTTGCTCTGGAAACATTAAGATGGACGAGGCAAAAATAATTGGAATAACACCTGCTTGGTTCACCCTTAAAGGCAAATGGGTGGACTGGCCCCCATATACCCTACGACCTACCACACGTTTAGCATATTGTACAGGAATTCTGCGCTGACCTTGTTGTACAACCACAATACATGCAATGACCACAATGGCAATGATCAATAACATCAATACGCTGAAAATACCCACTGTTCCTGCTCTCAAATATTCTACAATGGATACCAACGCTGATGGCAGACGAGAAACGATACCAGCAAAAATGATTAAGGAAATACCATTCCCAATTCCTTTTTCTGTAATTTGCTCTCCCATCCACATAAGCAATGCAGTACCAGCAGTAATGGTAATTGCAACAATCAAATACGACCAAACACTAGGATTTTGAATGGCCCCTTTAATCGCAAGACTGGTCCCTATGGCTTGTACAAAGGCCAATACCACTGTTAAATAGCGGGTATATTGCGTAATTTTTTTCCTGCCTTCTTCTCCTTCTTTGGACAATCGCTCAAGCTTTGGAATGACCACTGTCATTAACTGCATAATAATCGATGCATTAATATAGGGAGTAATGCTCATGGCAAAAATAGAAAAGCTTTTAAATGCCCCCCCGGATATAATATCAAAAAAGCCAAATAAAGCATTTTCTTCTACCAATTTTGCAAAAACTTCACTATTGACTCCTGGTACTGCGATGTGTACACCCAAACGGAAGAAAAAGATCATTAAAATGGTAAATAGTATTTTGTGTCGCAGCTCATCAATCTTCAGAGCATTTTTTAAGGTGGCAAGCACTTATATCACCTCAGCCTTACCACCGGCTGCTTCTATCTTTTCTACCGCCGATTTACTAAAAGCATGCATACGAACCGTATAAGCGTTTGTAATTTCTCCCATACCCAAACACTTCACACCATCTGCTACTTTTTTAATGATTCCTGCCTCTAATAAACTTTCAGGCGTAATCACTGCATTGGCTTCAAAACGATTTAAAACAGCGAGATTAATGGCTATAATCTCTTTTTTGAAAGGAGCATTGCTAAACCCTCGTTTCGGCATCCGCCTTTGTAATGGCATTTGGCCACCTTCAAATCCTGGACGAACGCCTCCACCAGAACGGGCATTTTGACCTTTATGGCCTCGACCCGCTGTTTTCCCCCAGCCGGATCCAAGTCCTTGCCCTTTGCGAGAGGGTTTTTTACGGGCCCCTCGGTTTGGGCTTAATTCATTCAACCGGACCATTGGCCACACACCTCCTTACGCTTCCTCCACCTTTATCAGGTGGGACACTTTATTGATCATCCCTCTTATCTGAGGGGTATCTTCTTGAATCACTGAACTATTCACTTTTTTTAATCCCAGGCCTTTTACTGTTACCCTTTGGGTCTCAGGCCTACCAATCAAGCTTTTTACCAAAGTAACCTTTAGTTTAGCCATTCTCCTTCACCCCTAACCCAGTAGTTCTTCCACAGTTTTACCTCTGAGACGAGCCACTTCCTGTGGGGTTTTTAAGTTTTTCAGTGCAGTCATTGTGGCATGAACCATATTATTGGCATTGTTTGATCCCAAAGATTTGGTCAAAATATCCCGGACTCCAGCCAATTCTAATATAGCCCGTACCGGCCCGCCAGCAATTACACCAGTACCTGGGGCAGCTGGTTTTAGTAACACTTTTCCTGCTCCAAAAATACCAGTAATTTCGTGTGGAATGGTGGTACCTGATAAGGGAACTTTAATCATGTTCTTTTTCGCATCTTCGATTCCCTTGCGAATGGCTTCTGGTACTTCACCTGCTTTTCCTAATCCAGAACCCACATGACCGTCGCTGTCACCGACAACCACCAAAGCGGAAAAGCTAAATCTCCGTCCGCCTTTTACCACTTTTGCTACCCGGTTGATATACACAACCTTTTCGGTTAATTCCAGCTTTCCAGCATCAATCTTGGACACCAGCTTCCCTCCTTATTACTCATTTTTGGTCAAAAGTTCAATCCAGCTTCTCTGGCAGCATCAGCCAATTCTTTAATCCTACCATGATAAATATAGCCTGCCCGATCAAAAACCACCGTTTTGACACCTTTGTCCAATGCTTTTTTGGCGATTAAATCACCCACTGCTTTGGCTGCTTCCTTATTTCCCCCATCTTTCCCTTTTAATTCAGGAGATAAGGTAGAGGCAGCCACCAAAGTACAACCTTTTTCATCATCTATAATTTGCGCATAAATGTGATTGACACTGCGGTATACATTCAATCTAGGGCGTAGGGAAGTGCCAAATATTTTATTCCGCACCCTGACCTGGCGTTTGGCCCGCAGTTTATTGCGATCGGCTTTTTTAATCACACGAGTCAGCTCCTTTTTTAGCCCTTGGCTTTACCTGCTTTCCCAACTTTACGGCGAACCCGTTCAGTTTCATATCGAATACCTTTTCCTTTATATGGCTCCGGCTCCCTTACTGAACGAATGTTAGCAGCAATTGCCCCAACTTTTTCTTTATCCATCCCTTTTACCACAATTTTTGTGGCAGCTGGCACATCGATTTCAATTCCCTCTGGCGGGGTAATTTCCACTGGATGGGAATAACCAACATTTAAAACCAACTTGTTGCCTTGTTTGGTTGCTTTATAGCCAACACCATTTAGCTCTAGATTTTTTTCAAAGCCAGTGGTAACGCCAACAACCATATTGTTTAATAAAGTCCTGGTTAAACCATACAAAGGTTTCAATTGCTTGGCAAGCGGTGCTTCAACCACCAAATTGCCATCTGTTAAACGAATCACCATATCCCGGTGCAATTCTCTTTCCAACTTGCCTTTGGGACCCTTTACCTTCACTGTACTTCCTTCAATCTGCACCTCAACGCCCTGAGGCAAGGAAATGGGCTGTTTACCAATTCTGGACACATTTGCACCTCCTTGTTTCAACATTGGTTTCCAACCAATGCGCTCACATATATTGTATCATTCAATCTTTTATTCAAACTTTCAGCTTACCATACATAACAAACAACTTCGCCACCAAGCCCGAGCTTTCTAGCCTGTTTGTCAGACATGATTCCCTTGGAAGTAGAGATAACCGCCATTCCCAAACCACCCAATACCTTGGGAATCGCATCTTTTCTTGCATATACTCTCAATCCAGGTTTACTAATTCTCTTAATTCCTGTGATTACTCTTTCTTTTTCTGGACCATACCGTAAATATACTCTAATAATCCCTTGTTTACCATCTGCTACATATTCACATTCCCTAATGAAGCCTTCTTCTTTTAATATATCAGCAATTGCCTTCTTCATTTTTGAAGCTGGCGCCTCCACTTTTTCATGATATACAGTGTTGGCATTGCGAATACGGGTCAAGAAGTCGGCTACGGGATCAGTCATGACCATGCACAAAAACCTCCTCCCAGATTACCAACTGGCCTTACGTACACCCGGAATTTCTCCGCGATAAGAAAGTTCCCTAAAGCATATTCTACAAATTCCGAACTTACGCATATATGCATGTGGCCGCCCACACAATTTACAACGATTGTATCTTCTTACTTTAAATTTTGGCTCTTGCGCACATCGATTGATCATGGATTTTTTCGCCACTATCTTCCCCCCTTATGTTGGAATCATTACGAAACAGACGAAGACATCCCTACCTGAGATAAATATCTCAATCATTATGCCGCTTTAAAAGGCATTCCCATTAAGCGTAAGAGTTCCCTGGCTTCTTCATCAGTACGAGCAGTGGTGACAAAAATGATATCCATGCCTCTTACCTTATCAATTTTATCGTATTCTATCTCAGGAAAAATCAATTGCTCTTTGATTCCTAAGCTATAATTCCCTCTACCATCAAATGATTTAGGAGAAAGTCCTCTAAAGTCACGTACCCGGGGAAGAGCAATGCTAACCAATTTATCTACAAAATTATACATTTTATCTCCCCGTAAGGTTACTTTACAACCTATTTTCATTCCCTCACGTAACTTAAAAGCAGCAATAGATTTTTTTGCTTTGGTAACCACTGGCTGTTGACCAGTAATGATGGTCAAATCTCCTACCGCTGCGTCCATTGCTTTGCTATTTTGAATTGCTTCGCCAACACCAATATTGACGACAACTTTTTCCAGTTTGGGTACTTCCATGACATTTTTATATTGAAATTTTTTCATCATGGCATCAATAACCTGGCTTCTATACTTTTCCTTCAATCTTGACACCCAAATTCCCTCCTTCCGAACAGAACATACTGAATTTACTTGATTTATGCATGAACACAGGAAAGGATTATGTATGTTCTGAGTATCTCTAGCCCAGCACTTCCCCGCAATGCTTGCATTCCCGCACTTTTTTCCCATCTTCTAATAATTTCTTTTTTATTCTGGTGGGTTGATTGCATTTGCTACAATACAGCATTACGTTTGAACTGTGCACAGGCGCCTCTTTTTCCATAATTCCCCCTTGGGGCAATTGACGGGTCGGCTTGGTATGACGTTTCACCACATTGATATCTTCTATGATAAGGCGGCTCTTTGCTGGTTCCACAGAAACAACTTTTCCTTTTTTACCTTTATGTTTTCCAGCTGTCACCAAAACCGTATCGCCTTTTTTTACATGAACTTTAGGCATCTATCGCACCTCCCCTTACGGTTAACTCGCCCTTTGGTTATTGCATGGGAAAAGTCCCATCTTTTTTGGCCCATTTTATTAAAAACAATCTTTTTAAGCATCCTTATGTTGTTATAACACTTCAGGAGCCAAGGAAACAATTTTCATAAAATCCCGATCACGTAGCTCCCTTGCCACAGGACCAAATATACGAGTTCCCCGAGGACTTTTATCATCCCGTACAACAACAGCGGCATTTTCATCAAATTTAATATAGGAACCGTCTGGACGAGGCACTTCTTTCACTGTCCTTACGACCACACATTTCACTACTTCGCCTTTCTTAACAACGCCGCCTGGCGTAGCTTCTTTCACAGAACAAACAATGATATCACCAACACTGGCATAACGACGCATGGAGCCACCCAATACTTTTATACACATCAGTTTACGAGCACCGGTGTTATCCGCCACTTTTAATATGGTTTGGGGTTGAATCACATCTATCTACCTCCCTTCACCGTTGGCTCCGGTTTTACCGGTCAGCCTAAACCTAAAATCATTTCTTTATATTTGTTCGCCCCGTTCCAATATTTCAGTGATTCTCCAACGCTTATCTTTGGAAAGCGGCCTGGTTTCCATGATTTTTACTTTATCGCCAATACGACAGGTATTTTCTTCATCATGGGCCTTAAATTTCTTGGTATGTCTTACTGTTCTTTGATACAATGGATGTCTTACCAACGTTTCCACTGCTACTACCACAGTTTTATCCATTTTATCACTGACCACACGGCCAATACGTGTTTTCCGTAAATTACGGCCTTCCAACTGCACTACCTCCTTCAAAGGCTAAACCTGCTGAATGCCCAATTCCCTTTGACGCTGAATTGTCTTAGCCCGGGCAATATTACGACGAACTTCTTTCAGACGCATAGGGTTATCCAATTGCCCGGTGGCAAGCCTAAACCTCAATTTAAAAAGTTCATCCTTTGAATCTTCTATTTTTTTGTTCAGCTCAGCATCTGTCAATTCTCTCAACTCTTTAACTTTCATTTGCCTCACCTACTTCCCCGCGTTTGACAAACTTTGTTTTGATGGGCAACTTATGAGAGGCTAAACGCATTGCTTCCTTGGCAATTTCTTCACTTACACCAGCCAACTCAAATAGCATTCTACCAGGCTTCACCACTGCTACCCAATATTCAGGGGCACCCTTACCGCTTCCCATACGGGTTTCTGCGGGCTTCTGGGTAATCGGTCTATCAGGAAATATTCGAATCCAAACTTTACCACCACGCTTAATATAACGTGTCATAGCAATACGAGCGGCTTCTATTTGCCTGCTGGTAATCCAAGCAGCTTCTAATGCTTGTAAACCAAATTCACCAAAACCAACTTCTGTACCGCCTTTTGCTTTTCCTCTGAGATCCGGGCGGTGTTGTTTACGATATTTTACTCTCTTAGGTATAAGCATCGAGCTTATTCGCCTCCTTGACCGACAGCAGGGCTAACCTTTGCTTCCGGCAGTACTTCTCCCTTATAAATCCATACTTTTATACCAATTTTCCCATATGTGGTATTTGCTTCAGCTGTTCCATAATCAATGTCTGCTCGTAAAGTATGCAAAGGAACCTTTCCTTCACTATACCATTCAGAACGGGCAATTTCGGCCCCAGCAAGTCTTCCACCGCAAGCAATTTTAATTCCTTTGGCCCCCATTTTCATAGAACGGGATACTGCTTGCTTCATGGCTCTTCTAAAAGCTGTTCTTCTTTCTATTTGAGCAGCCACATTTTCAGCTACCAATTGTGCATCTAATTCCGGCACTTTTATTTCTGCAATGTTTACATGTACTTGTTTTTTGGTCATTTTCTCTAGCTGAACCCGAAGGTTTTCAACCTCAGCACCGCCACGACCAATGACTATACCGGGTTTGGCTGTATGAATGGTTATCTTGACTCGATTCGCAGCCCTTTCTATTTGAACCCTAGAAATCCCAGAATGAAATAATTTCTTTTTAACAAAATTGCGAACTCTAACATCCTCTTCCAGAAGAGCTGCAAAATCTTTTTTATTGGCAAACCATTTACCATCCCAGTCTTTGATTATGCCAATCCGCAATCCTTTTGGATGTACTTTTTGCCCCACGCTAACCCTCCTTCGCTTCTGTTTTTTCTTTTACCACCACAGTAATATGGCTGGTCCGCTTACGCATCACATCAGCTCTTCCCCGAGCTCTTGGCTGATAACGCTTTAATGTGGGGCCTTGATCTACATAACATTCAGCCACATACAAATCATCTTTTACCATATCATAATTATGTTCAGCATTGGCTGCTGCTGATTTTACCACTTTTGCCACTGGTTCTGACGCCCTTTGGGGCGTATATTTTAATATCGCCAAAGCCTCTCGTACATCCTTGCCCCGGATTAGGTCCACCACCAGGCGCACCTTGCGGGGGGAAATCCGAATATATTTGGCTATGGCTTTCGCTCCATTACCCTCTGCCATTGATATACCCCCTTTATCATGCTGCTACTTCAAAGAAGTAGACCTTTCGGTGTGGTGACCATGCCCCCGGAATAACCTTGTAGGTGCAAATTCTCCCAACTTATGTCCTACCATATCTTCTGTAATATATACAGGAATATGTTTCCGACCATCATGAACAGCCAAAGTATGTCCAATCATCTCTGGAAATATGGTGGAACGGCGAGACCATGTTTTTATCACACGTTTATTGCCTTCAGCTGTCATGGCTTCAACCTTTTTCAACAGCTTTTCATCACAATAAGGTCCTTTTTTAAGGGAACGACCCATCGGTTAGCCTCCTTTCAACATAGAAATCTAAGCATGCAAATGCAGACTATTTTGTACGCCTTTTTACGATTAATTTATCGCTAGGTTTATTTTTTCTCGTACGAGCGCCTAAAGCGGGTTTACCCCAAGGTGTAACAGGATTTCGACCAATGGGTGAACGACCTTCCCCACCACCATGAGGGTGATCCACAGGGTTCATGACAACACCTCTTACTGTGGGACGAATGCCCAGCCAGCGTTTACGGCCTGCCTTTCCAATGGTAATATTTTCATGGTCAACATTACCCACTTGCCCAATGGTTGCACGACAATCTTGCAATAACAGCCGCATCTCTCCTGATGGCAAACGGACATTGGCGTATTTACCTTCTTTCGCCATCAATTGGGCTGAAGTACCAGCGGAACGAACCAATTGCCCCCCACCATTAGGATACATTTCTATGTTATGCACCATTGTACCCACAGGGATATTCCGTAAAGGCAATGTGTTCCCTACTTTAATATCAGCGTCAGCACCCGAAACTACTGTCATTCCAACTTTTAGCCCTACAGGAGCTAACATGTAACTTTTTTCGCCATCAGCATAATGCAGTAAAGCGATCCGAGCTGAACGATTTGGATCATACTCAATGGTTGCTACTTTTGCTGGAATGCCATCTTTCATTCTTTTAAAATCAATAATGCGGTATTGTCGTTTGTGCCCGCCACCTCTATGCCTGACAGTTAATCTCCCTTGAT